>JAKLIS010000001.1:0-14938 GCA_022709485.1 Elusimicrobiota bacterium
GGTCCACCAGGGCCTCGAGCATTTGGAAGCTGGCTCCGCCCGCCCCGATAATAATTGCCGCCTGGAATATGGTGACAGGAACGGGCCCCCTCTGCAGGATCTCACCCACCTCAATGCGGCTCCGTAGATGGTCGGATAATTTATCCTTCTTTTGGCCCAGCGCTCCCAGATAAATGATACGGCCCACCCCGGCTCTGGCCGCACCATCGGAAAAATTTTGAGCAGCCAAGCGATCCCGTTCCACAAAAGATCCTTTTATTTTCCGGGGTTTTTCCATGGAATGGACAAGATAATAAGCGGCATCCACCCCTTTTAACGCCTCATCTAAGGATGGGGAGGCGAGGAGGTCGGCATGGAAAACTTCAACTCCCTTGGGAACCCAAAGCTTTTGGGGATCTCTGGAAATACATCGGACTCGGTACCCTTTTCTCAACAGGCCGTGGACCAGGCGTGACCCAATATATCCGCTGGCTCCTGTGATAAGAACGGTTTGGATGGGTTTTGTCATGAAATTTTATTCTTCTATGAGTTGGAGAAGCTGGGCCAGCCGCCGAGCCTTCGAGGTTTGGCCCCTATCCGTGTATAGGTTAATGAGATTCACAATAAGCCGCGCCAGCGTTCCCAAATTTGTCATGGGGTCCAAATACTCCTGCCGAAAGGGCATCCCCAGCTTTCGAACGAGCATTTCACAATCTTTTGAACGAAGAATTTTTCCGCGGTTGAAAGCGTCTATATGCGTCACGCCTCTCGGAGTGCGGTGTCCCACCACGAAATGTCCCGGAAGGCCCACCCCGTGGACGGGGAGTCCCAGCCGCCAGGCAATAAACAGGTAGACACAGGAAAGAGATATCGGAATGCCGGCGCGGCGATCCAAAACTCTATTAATGAAACAATTATCCGGGTCAAAGAAATTTTTGGTATTTCCGGAAAATTTTTCTTTTTCAAATAAAAATCGCCGCATCGCGTTCACGCCCTTGGTAGGAGCGGGCTCCAGATGAGCCATCATCCGGTTGACTTCTTCCGCCATCCGATCAAGGGTTTGGGAAACATCTTTTTGTTTCAGATCCGGATAGGCGATGGTGGCCAAAAGATACGTTCCTTTCTCAAGATCTAAATTCGCGCCCCGTTGAAATAACTGGCGAAACGCGGGCTCCAGCTTCTCAAATTGATATTCCTCCACGAATTCATTAAATGATTCCCGCACACGGAGATCTCCCACGGATTGGCCGGACTTTATAAGCCGTGGATTTCTTTTAATGAGGCCCTTTAATTGATCTTTGACCAGCTTTTGGGTGCCTTCATTCTCATCTTCAAGAAAAGTGAGAAGAAGATGGAAATCTTTGGCTGTCACGCGTTTTTTTGCCGTCATGGGTTTTGATTTAAAAAAGAATTGTAAACCGTTCCTTTCCCATGAGTTTAATATATTCCTCTTGCGAAATGCGTTCTCCCTCTCCCTGTGGGGGAGCAAAAATATGCCAGCTCCCTCTCCCTCGGGGAGAGGGTCGGGCCTGCCCGCCGTAGCCCGCGGGGCGAAGGCGGGGTGAGGGAGTTTTTCCTGAAATATTGATACAGGCCATCGTCACTTTCCCGTGCTAAAATCCGAACATGAGATCAATGCGCCCCATCATTGTTGAAATTTTTCCCGCTTTGATTCTTTTTATTTTCGCCCAGTACCTGGGGGGAATAAAAAATATTGAACCTTTTTATACTTATCTTTATCTGTTTTCATGGTTTCCATTTATTTGGATTGTGGATCGCGTTTACCGCTTTCGAACCGGGCGATCTCATTTGGGTCTTAAAAATCCCGCTTTTCGGTCTAACGCAGTCCTATTTTTGGCTTCGACTTCCTTCTGGTTAATTTTTGAAGTTATTAATTTCCGTTTGAACAATTGGCTTTATCTGGGATTACCCACCGAAATTTGGATACGCTGGCCGGGGTACGCGCTTTCATATGCCACGGTTCTCCCTGGCATTTTTTTCTTATCTGATTTTATTGAAACTTTTTTTCCATCTTCTCAAGTGAAAGCCCCTATTTCAGAGATTGGGGAAACTAAATCTCAAAGATGGCCCCTTGCTTTTGGAATGGCCATGCTTATTTTTCCCCTTATATGGCCAAAATATTTTTTTCCTCTGATTTGGGGTTCTCTTTTTTTTCTATTAGAGCCGGCCGTTCAAGTATGGGGGGGCCACTCCCTTCTTCAAGACTGGCGTGAGGGACGATGGAAGAAGACAATCAGTCTGTTGTCGGCAGGACTCATTTGCGGGCTTTTTTGGGAAGGATCTAATTTTAGCGCCGGAGCCAAATGGCAATACACCGTCCCCTTTGTTGGATTTTTAAAAATTTTTGAAATGCCCATTCTTGGATTCTTAGGATTTCCCGCGTTCGCGTTGGAGCTTTATGTGATGTACCAATTTTTTCTAAGAGGCTGGGTCAAACTGGGAACTGCCCAGAAGACCTTAATCATCTTGGCCATGGTTTTATTTTGGGCCGCTGCCTTTTGGGGGATCGACCGCTTCACCGTTTTCATCTGGAGATAATTTTTGCTTATTAGGTGGATTAGAAACTTTTTGAAAAAAGGGCCTGCCCATAAACCGGGAAAGAAAGCTGTTTGGCCTACCTCAGAAGAAATCGCTTGTCTTCCATGGTTTGAGGAACTGTCTCAAGAGCAAATTGTGGTTATTTCCACCCCGGAAAAAGCGCGCCGCGCCTTTGAATTACTGATTAAAGAAAAGGTCGTGGGTTTTGACACGGAGTCCAAACCCACCTTTATTAAGGGACAAATATCCCAAGGACCCCATGTCGTGCAATTTGCCACAGAAAATCGCGCTTATGTCTTTTTACTTCAACAGGCGGATTGCAGAAGGATTGTGGGTAACCTCATCAAATCCTCGGCTCTTAAAAAAGTGGGTTTTGGATTAAAAGACGATCTCAAGCGGATTCAAAGTAAATTGCATGTCTGGCCCCAGAGCGTTTTGGATTTGGAGACGCTTTTTACAGCCCGAGGTTTCGGCCGGGGGGTCGGGGTTAAAGTCGCCGTGGCTCTCATTTTTAAGCGCCGATTCAAAAAATCAAAGAAAACGAGCACCTCCAATTGGGCCTCTCCTTTTTTGTCACCGCAACAGATCCGGTATGCTGCCAATGATGCCTTCGCGGCGATTAAGGTTTACCGCGCCTTATCTCCCGCCAAACAATAGCGTCCTTTTTTCTCCCCGGAAGATGTTAATTGGGTTGAGTAAGATTTGAGAACCCTGAAGAGTTTGTTAGAAGAAAATAATTTTGGTTCCGGTTAAGGGAAAGAGGTGTCACCTGGATAAGGTTTTTTTGTGCGAGGGATTTTGGGCGCTTGATCATCAAGTGGCTGGCGATAGTTGATGCAACCTCTCAAGGACTGTGGCCAATCTCAGGAATGGCCGGGAGGGGGTCTGTTTTTTCGGGTATTAAACTCCACAAGGCGGGATGAAACCAACAAAGTTCATGTTTAGCGCTGTCTGGATGTTCGCGGATTCCTGCCCGAAGTTTTTTGACTTCTTCGATAAGTTCCTCTCGAGACATGGATTGAAGATCTTCATCCATAACGTAGTCGTGTAAATCAAGCTCACCTTTGCGGGCCCAGCCGGGCTTGCGCTCACGAATTTCAATAAATGCCTATTCTTCACATCTTTGAAGAGCGTTTTTCCGCGCCCCAAGATGAGCGGGCTAACCGTAAGACGGATCTCATCAATAAGCCCCAGATTCATTTAGCTTGATACCAAAGAAGCCCCGCCCACAAGGTAGATATTCTTCCCGGCAGCTTCCTTCATGGAGGGGATGTCTTCCGCATCGCGGATGATTCGAGTCGTTTTCCAGTCAACTTTCTTCAGCGTCTTTGAGACGACGAAATGAGGCGTTTTGTCCGCCCACCGCGCGTATGCAATTTCGTTTGTGGTGGGGACTTTTCCTGTCAAAGGCAAAACCCCGGTGGGGTTCGCTAGAACCGCCATCCAAAACTTTTCATAATCGGGATACATGACGCGCCCAAGAAGGCAAGCGTCGACTGAATCGAGCATGGCGGATACATTTTTCCATGATTTCTCATCTTCTTCCATCGCCCAATCAAGTTCTCCGTTTGGGCCTTCAATAAACTCGTCTACTGACACCTGACACCTGCAACGCCGCAATAATTTTTCTCATAAAGAGCACCTCCCACTTTTTAACGGCGCGCGTTCTTTCTCAGGGCATTCGCACTAACGAGAAAGTCCAACTGAAAAGTCATCAAACCGCGTGGGCTTGATGATCATTCCCCACAGAGCCGCTATTTTTAAAACCTCGAATTGAACAATTTGGTTCCGAAAATTATGCGGATTAACGGAACTTTTATGATTGGTGGGGTCTTCTTAATATTGGCAAGAGCGAGCGGTGTTTAAGCAAATCGTTAAAAACAGGCCTTTTGATTAACAAGACCGTGTGGGCAAGGAAAAATTCGATTTGTAAATTAGAAAAGGCAAATTGACGCACCCTCCAAAATTACATAAAAATTCTCTTGTCGCTGCAAAGAAGCAGCGTAATGCGTGGCAAAGAAGCCTTCTTGAGAGAAAATTTCAAGAAGGTTTTTTTTAGGGACTTTAAGAAAAGCTTCGCCCAAGCAAGGTCGCCTTTCCCGAAATATTCGGGAAGGGCTTTTTTTATGCCCTTTTTGCTTCACTTGATAAAGGAGATCAATCATGAAAAACTCAAAAATGAGAAAAATGCGGAAAAGTTGGTTGTTCGCGGGATTGTTCACTTTGGCGCTGGTTCACGCCGGGGCCGAAGAATCCGGACTCCCCACCATATCCGGCTTTGTGGATACGGCTTACATTTACAGCTTCGACAAGCCCCTATCGGGAACCATCTTTTCGCGTTCCTTCGATAGTCAAGACAACAACATCTCCAATACCGGCCAAATCGCTCTGTCAGGGGTGAGAGGCGATGTGGGATATATGGTTAAGTTGTTGATGGGAAACGACGCGGAGATCCTGAGCCTTTCGGAAGGAACTCGAAGTTCATTTGACCTTCAAGAGGCCTATTTGACCTACAAATCCCCATCCACTGGACTCGGCTTAAAAATCGGGAAAATGGTGACCTATATGGGAATCGAAGTGGTGGAATCAAAAGACAATCCCAACATCTCGAAAGGGTATCTTTATAATTTCGCCGAATGCATCACTCATGTGGGCGGTTTTGCCACTTATTCGGCTGGAATTTTGGATCTAGCGCTTGGCGCGGTGAATGGGTGGGACGTTCATCCAGACAATAATAAAGACAAAACTATGGCCGGAAAAATGTCCCTTAATTGGGGGAACCCTCTGTTTCTTCAATTATCGGGTATGAGCGGTTCCGAACAAGGGTCAAGGCAGTCGGCGGATAATCCCGCCACGGGTTTTAATGAAACCCTGGATAACGACGGCCACACCCGGACCTCGGTGGATTTAACCGGCGTGACGAGAATCATCCCCAAATTGGCTCTTTATTTCCAGGGAAATTGGGGCCAGGAGAAAAAAGCCGTGGCCGATCCGACTTCCGGATTATTGGAGTTGGCCACTTGGCGCGGGGCGGGATTCCAGCCGGTCCTCAGTATTACCGATAAGTTTTCCGTCGGGGCCCGTGTTGAGTATTTTGAAGATCCCGAAGGGGCCCGAACCGGCACCGCCGACTTTTCCGGCACTAACTACACAGTGACCCCTGCTTATAAAATAGCGGAAAACCTTACGTTTCGCGCGGAATACCGGTACGACCGGGCTAATAAAAAGGTGTGGCAAGACGATAACGGCACAGCCAAAGACACGTCTTCAACCACCAGCGCGGAATTTATCGTGACCTTTTAAATAAATATTCCCAGATGACGAAATGCGCCAGGAAAGGGGGTCCTTGCCAGGGGAAACCGGCAAGGTCCTTCCTCCTGACGGCATACTTCAAATAGTTGACGTCAGCGTGATTGTTTGATTAATTGGCGGTAATGAAAACAGAATCGGGTATCGTTCAACTCTCTTCCAAAAAATTCTTGATCCTCTGCGCTGTTTTATCAGGAATTTCGTTTTTTCTGGGCCAGTTTGTGCGGTTCCCAGGCTGGTTTATTGCGCTCGAAGTTCTGGCCACCGTTCTAGCGCTTTTTATTCTGGGTTCTATCCGTTGGCGCTTGGATAAAAACGCTCTGACTTACGGGGCTGGCTTGGTGATAACGACCAGTTTTTTCACTCGTTGGTGGCCCGAGTCCGCGCTGCGATCGGATTGGTTAGCTGTGGGTCCATCGGCTTTTGGCCCCTTTATAGAGAGGCATTTCTTTTCTCTAAAAGGTCTGGAACATCTTATCCACGCCGACACCATGCTGTTTATTTTAGGGCTCACGTTCTTTGTGGCGGTCATCGCTCAAACACGGATCCTGGAGACCGTGAGTTTCATCATTTTAAACAAGACCAAAGGCGCTTTATTTCCGACCATTGGGATCATTGCCGGACTTGTCGCGATGGCTTCAGGAATTCTAGACGGCGTTTCGATGATCGGCCTCATGATTCGGACGCTTTTTATCATTCTGTTTTTAGCCAAAGTGAAAGATGAGAGCTTGGAATTTGCTGTGGTTGTATCAACGGTGATTACGACTGTATGCGGAATGTGGCTCGCGTACGGAGAGCCGCCCAATCTCATTATGAAAGCCAATCTTCAGCCCTTCTTAAACGACGCCTTTTTCATCAAGTATTGTTTGCCGGCCGCTGTGGGAAGTTATCTTGTTGTGCTTTTTAATTTGTGGAAAAGACTTAAAGGAAAGAGAATCAATACTCAAACCCTCGATGTTCTTGAAAGCCACAGCGCTGATGTGAAATTTATTCAAGCCGCGCGGCTTGGAAAGATTTTGACTCCCTATGAATTTGTTGATGAACACAAAGATATTTTGGGAAAGTTCCACGCCCTCGTTTTAAAAAGGATTCATATGGGGGAAAGTTTGGGTGAGGCCCTCGTTCGGGCTAACGTGCCAAAAGAAGATCGAAGGACTTTATTAGAAAAATTTGTTTCTCATGATTTGGTCGAGCTCTTGGACGATCACTTTAATGATTTCGTGGCGGGTAAGGATTCAGCAAGGAATGGAACTTTGGCCAAAATTTTTGCGGCTTTTGAAAAAATTCGAAAACAAAGAATATCCGCCCAAATATTTGGCGGGATATCTTTTATTCCGTTTGTTGGTCTACTTGTGGTCCATGCAGTGAACCATCATTTCCCGCTTTTTGTGGCCCCCTTCGCGGGATTTTTGTTGGCATCTTTGGGCATCTGGGCTTTCCGAAAAATGTTTCGTTTGGCCATTAAAGACGCTTTTCATGAATATGCCGAATATCTTTTTCTACTCCCGCTTTTTCTTTCCATCAGTTTTCTTCAGAAAACGGGATTTTTTGCGGAAATGGCTGGATTTCTTCAAATTGGGATTCAGAAATTTGGTGTGGCCCATGTGGCGGCCGCGCAATATTTGGGAACTACCTTCCTTTCAGCAATGCTTGATAACAATGTTGTGGCCGATTTTGGTAGCCGCGCGTTGCATGGGTTAGAACTGGGTACTCTCTATCTTTTTAGCATGGCGCAGATCGCGGGTTACGCTACCGGAGGATGTTGGACTCATATTGGTTCCGCGCAATCCGTGGTTGCCTATTCGTTCATTAAAAACCAGATAAACGACCAGTTTACGCCATTTAAATGGATCAAACTCATGACCCCGATTGTCCTTCAGATTTCTGCGTTCCTTCTCATCTGGGTTTATCTTATTGGCGTCCTCCATATTGTCCGCTGAAAACGCTTCGAATGCGGCTTTCTCATTCGCCACCCATCCCCGCTTTATGGCAATGGCATTCCTGTTTCAAGCTGGAGGGGTCACTGGCCGTTTTCGCTCCGCTCGGGGGCCCAACATTATGGGTCCAATTGAAAGGTCCCCTCAATGTCGCTCAAACGGCCAGCGACCCCTCCATTGGCCATAATGAATATCGGCCTTGGGGCTCGGGAAGTCTGTAGGCGCCCTTTGACGCCTCTTTTCAAGTTGATTAGAAATAATGTTAGAGGCGGAGGGGGCGACGGAAGACTTCCCGAGCCCCAAGAGAACGAATTTTAATCTTGAGTGGAGATGCCGTTTAGAAATTTAAAGACGGAAAATTATCGGTCGAAGTTGGATATAATGCCACCCTTATGATTCCACGCGTATTGACGATAGCGGGCTCGGATTGCGGCGGCGGCGCCGGCATCCAAGCCGATTTAAAAACCTTCACGGCTCTCAAGGTATTTGGGATGTCAGTCATTACATCGATCACGGCTCAAAACACCTTAGGCGTTCTTGGTATTCAGGATCTCTCAACAAAAATGGTGGGTCTTCAATTTGACGCGGTGGCCAAAGATATCGGGGTGGACGCCGCCAAAACGGGGATGCTTTCCAGCGCTCCCATCATTGAACTGGTTGCGAGAAAAATCCGGCAATATAAGATTAAAAATCTGGTGGTGGACCCCGTGATGCGGGCCAAAAGTGGAGACGCTCTCTTAAAGCCCGAAGCCCAAAACACATTGATTAAAAGAATCATCCCGTTGGCGTTGGTCGTGACGCCCAATATTCCCGAGGCCGAGGCTTTAACAGGATTTGAAATCAAAAACACCGACGACATGAAAAAAGCAGCCATTGAAATCAGCCAGCGGGGCCCCAAGTTTGTTTTGATTAAGGGGGGACACTCGAATGACGGTCGGTCGATGGATCTCCTGTATGATGGAAAGAAAATCCATTTCTTTGTCGGGAAAAGGTATATGACAAAAAACACTCACGGGACAGGGTGCACTCTCTCGGCCGCCATTGCGGCTTGCCTGGCCTTGGGGTCCGACGTTCCCAGCGCGGTTCGCCTCTCCAAAAACTATGTAACCGGGGCGATTTCTCAATCTTTTTCCCTTGGAAAAGGGCATGGTCCCTTAAATCATTTTTGGGATATATAAAAAATCCGATTTGGATGGGCACCGGAAAAATGACTTGACAATTTTTTTTTCTTGGGTAACATAGGAAGCGATTTACGGCGGGAATTTAATTACCAACTTGCTCCGGCCGGTCCTCAAAGGGACAAACAGGGGCTAAAGCGGTTGCAAAAATTGTCCTCTTGGAAACCCGCACCGCTTTAAAAGTGAGTGTGGGTTTTTTGTTTTTGGGGAACCTTTTTACGTGGAGGCGGTTAAAACGTAATGGCGAGGGTTTAATTCACCAACTTGCCCCGGCCAGTCTTCTTGGGTTGCTTCAGACCCCTTGGAATATCACGTTCCGAGGCCGGTCTTGGGGTGCGAAGGAGAGAAACAGGGTGATAAAGCGGTACTCGACTGTAATAAGTTTCTACAATCGTCCCGAGCCGCAGGTGTTTTAGTCGCTCGGGATTTTTTCTTTGTGGGGACATTCCCTTCAAATCGGGTATACGCAGGTATTACAGGAGGACACACAATGAGCAGCATTGATAAAGACCTAAAGACGGAAAGTATTTTGCTTCATGGCGGCCAGGAGCCAGATCCAACAACCGGTTCCAGGGCCGTTCCAATACATCAAACCACCTCGTATCAGTTCAAGAGCGCCAAACACGCGGCCAATCTCTTCGGTCTGAAAGAGTTCGGCAATATTTATACCCGGCTCATGAACCCCACGACCGATGTTTTTGAGAAACGCATCGCCTTGTTGGATGGAGGGGTGGGAGCCTTGGCTGTGGCAAGCGGCCAGTCGGCCATAACGCTCGCCCTTCTCAACATCGCGCAAGCGGGCGATGAAATCGTTTCCGCGGATAATCTTTACGGGGGGACTTACAACTTATTCCACTACACATTCGCGAGGCTTGGAATTAAAGTTAAATTCGTGAAGTCCAATGACATTGCCGCCTTTGAGAAAGCCATCACGCCCAAAACAAAAGCGGTTTACGCGGAATCCATTGGAAATCCGAAATTGGACGTGGCTGATTTAGAAGGGATAGCGAAAATCGCCCACGCCAATCAAATTCCGTTTGTTCTCGACAACACTGTGTCTCCTTACTTGCTGAAGCCTTTTGATCACGGAGTGGATATTATTGTGTATTCCGCAACGAAATTTATTGGAGGACATGGGACTTCCTTGGGAGGGGTCATAGTCGATTCCGGAAAATTTGACTGGACTCGAGGTAAATTCCCCCTCATCGCGGGATCCGATCCAAGTTACCATGGGATTAATTTCGTCGAGGCGCTCAAACCCTTGGGAAATATTGCTTACATCATCAAAGCCCGTGTCACCCTTTTGAGGGATTTGGGGCCGGCGCTTTCGCCATTCAACTCATTCCTGTTTTTACAAGGTTTGGAAACACTTCATCTGAGGATTATTCGTCATTCCGAAAATGCCTTAACGGTCGCTAAATACTTGGAAAAACATCCGAAAGTGGCGTGGGTAAATTATCCCGGTTTGGATTCAAGTCCTGAGAAGGGGCGGGTCAAAAAATATCTTTCCAAAGGGGCGGGAGCCATCATTGGATTTGGAATCAAAGGGGGGCTTGAAGCGGGATCTAAATTCATAGATTCCCTAAAACTCATCTCTCATTTGGCCAATATCGGTGACGCGAAGTCTCTGGCCATCCATCCCGCGAGCACCACTCATCAACAACTTTCGGCTGAAGAACAATTGGCCACGGGAGTCACTGCCGATTTCATCCGGCTCTCGATTGGGCTTGAGAATGTCGATGATATTATTGCCGACATTGATCAAGCCATAAAGAAAGCCAACGTCTAAAGGAGATCAATATGGCGAAAATATATTCGGATATAACGAAAACCATTGGCGGAACGCCGTTGGTTCGGATAAACCGGCTTTCTCAAGGATTGCACGCGGATGTATTGGCCAAACTAGAATTGCGGAATCCATTGGCGAGCGTCAAAGACCGAATTGGAGTTTCGATGGTGGAAGCCGCTGAAAAAGCTGGCGAAATTAAAAAAGACACAGTCCTCATTGAGCCCACGAGTGGGAACACCGGAATTGCCTTGGCGTTTGTCTGCGCGGCCAAAGGGTATAAGCTGATTCTCACCATGCCCGAAACAATGAGTTTGGAGCGGCGGCAAATCCTTCGGATTTTCGGCGCGGAACTCGTGCTGACGGAAGGGGCTAAAGGAATCCGCGGTTCGATTGAAAAAGCCGAAGAGCTCCACCGAAAAATGCCGAACAGCATTTTGGTGGGGCAATTTGTGAATCCCGCCAATCCCGAAATTCACCGCCGCACCACGGCGGAGGAAATATGGGCGGACACCGACGGAAAAATTGACATTTTCGTCGCGGGGGTGGGAACCGGCGGCACCGTCACCGGAGTCGGTGAAATTCTCAAAAAAAGAAAACCGGAAGTGAAAGTGATTGCCTTGGAGCCGACGGATTCCCCCGTTTTGGGCGGCGGCAAGCCGGGCCCCCACAAAATTCAAGGCTGGGGGGCAGGTTTTGTGCCGGAAGTCTTGAACCGATCAGTGATTGATGAAGTGATCCCGGTGGCCCATCCAGAAAGCGGCGTCATGGCCCGGCGGCTTGCCAAGGAAGAGGGGATCTTTACGGGAATTTCGGGTGGGGCGGCGATGTGGGGGGCCCTCGAAGTGGCCAAAAGGCCGGAATCGGAAGGAAAAATGATCGTTGTGGTCTTGCCGGACACCGGCGAAAGATACCTTTCGACCTGGTTGTGGGAAGAATATAAAGTTTAAAATATATGATTGGCGGCTAATAACCATCCGAATTGATTAGGTTGATAACGTCATTCCCGCGAAAGCGTCTCTTAGAGACGCTTTCGCGGGAATGACGTCTTATGGTGATATAGAAGAGAGAAGATGATGACCGAAAAAAGCAGCTTGGGAATAGTTGAGACAAAGTATTTTACCTTTGCTCATGCGCCGGACGAATTGGTGCTTGAGTCAGGGCAGAAGCTGGGTCCCATCACATTGGCCTATGAGACGTACGGGGAACTCAACAAAGATAAGTCGAACGCCATTTGGGTCTGCCATGCGCTCTCCGGGGACGCTCACGCGGCGGGGTTTCATAAAGATGATAAGAAACCCGGCTGGTGGGACGAGATGATCGGACCGGGGAAAGCCTTTGATACCAACAAATATTTCATCGTTTGCTCCAACGTCATCGGTGGATGCCGAGGTTCCACAGGACCTTCCTCGATAAACCCAAAAACAAAGCGGCCTTATGGGATTAATTTTCCAGTCATCACCATTGGCGATATGGTGGAGGCCCAAAGACATCTTTTAGATGAACTGGGAATCGAGAGGCTTTTGTGTGTCACCGGTGGATCGATGGGGGGAATGCAGACCCTCCAATGGGTGGCGGCCTACCCTGATCGGGTGAAATCCGCGATTCCCATCGCCACGAGCCTCAAACATTCTCCTCAGCAGATCGCTTTCGACGAAGTGGGGCGTCAAGCCATTATGGCGGACCCTGCCTGGCGCGGCGGCAACTATTATTCCCATGTCCAGCCGGAGCGGGGCCTGGCCCTGGCGAGAATGATTGGGCATATCACCTACATGAGCGATCAATCCATGGAAGAAAAATTTTCCAGACGATTGAGAGAAGGAGATTATAGGTTCACCTTTGCGCCGGAATTTGAGGTTGAAGGCTACCTGCGCCACCGGGGGGACAGCTTTGTCCAGCGGTTTGATGCCAATAGTTATCTTTTTATCACCAAAGCCATGGATTACCTTGATTTGTCCGGGGAGAAGTTTATTCCTCAGGATAAGAAAATCAGCACGTCTTTTCTTGTTCTGGCGTTTAAATCCGATTGGCTGTATCCATCGTACCAATCGCGAGATATTGTGAGTTTTCTGAAATCCCGGGATGTTGACGCCACGTATTGTGAAATCAAGTCGACTTACGGCCATGACGCGTTTCTTTTAGAATTGGATGAAGAAACGCATTTAATTCATCACTTCTTGGCCAGAATTTCTCAATCCGTTAAAAACGGGAATGGAAGGTGACCCTATGAAGTTGGACCATCAAATTATTTTTGACATTGTGAAACGCGGCGCGAAGGTCATGGATCTGGGCTGCGGGGATGGGGAGCTGTTGTCTATTCTTGTCGACAAAAAGCAGGTTGAGGCGCAGGGGATTGAACTCAAGGAAGAGGCCATTTATAAATGCGTTGAGCGGGGCTTAAGCGTTCTGCACGGAGACATCGAATCAGGCTTGGGCGTTTATCCCAATAAATCCTTTGATTACGTGATCTTGAACCAAAGCATGCAAGAGGTAAATAATGTGGATTATATTATCGGGGAGGCGCTTCGAGTGGGAAAGAGGGCGATTGTGGGTTTCCCCAATTTTGCCCATATCACCGCTCGATGTGAAATTTTTTTTGGCGGGCGCACGCCGGTGAACGACGCGCTTCCTTACCGTTGGTTCGACACGCCGAACGTTCATTTTTTGACGATTAAAGACTTCCGTGAATTCTGCGCTGAGAAAAACATCCAAATTTTAAAAGCCTGTTTTTTGGGAAAAAAACGGCTTATCAGAATATTCCCTAACCTTTTCGCCCAGAACGCCATATTTGAAATTACCCAATCCAATGGTGAGTAAACCCTTGGGTAAGGCTCAGATTGCATTTGGCCCCATTCCTTCCCGCCGGTTCGGAAAAAGCCTCGGAATCAATAATATTCCGCCCCATATTTGCAGTTTTTGTTGTGTTTATTGTCAGGTGGGAAGGGTCACACGGATGGCCATTGAACGGGAAAATTTTTATCCCCCCGCGACTATTTTTTCCGAAGTGAAAGCCCATCTGGAGGCGGTTCGGGCAAAAGGGGAGAAGGTTGATTTTCTCTCATTTGTTCCGGATGGCGAACCCACCCTGGACAAAAATTTGGGCGAGGCCATTTCCCTCCTTAAAAGTCTCAACATAAAAATCGCCGTTGTCACAAACGCCACCCTTTTGTGGGACGCTTCGGTCCGCCAAGATATTGCCTCGGCGGATTGGGTTTCGATTAAAGTGGACGCCGTGTTGGAGGAACCTTGGCGCAAACTAAACCGACCTCACGGAGGTCTTGAGTTAAAAAATATCTTGGATGGGATTCTCAAATTTGGGAAAGAATATTCAGGGCGGTTAACCACTGAGACTTTGCTTGTGGATGGAATAAACGATAAACCGGAGTCCTTACGGGCAGTGGCTGAATTTTTGAAGCGCCTAAAACCGGAAACCGCGTATTTGGCCCTGCCCACGCGCCCCCCGGCTGAGCGAAAGATCCAATCGGCAAAAAAATCGGCAGTGGAATCGGCTGTCAAAATTTTTCAATCGAATTATCTCAAGGTCGTTTTCTTGTTTGATGAAAATACGGAGGGATTTGGCCATTCGGGGTCTTTGGCTGAAGACATTTTAGGGATCACCTCTGTTCATCCCATGGCGGAAGAAGCCTTGCGGGATTTTGTGAAAGAAGCCAAGGCAAATTGGTCTTTGGTGGAAGATCTCATAAGTCAGAAAAAACTTCAAGCCGACGAATTCGAAGGAAAGAAATTTTATAAAGCTTTTCGTCCCAAATAATTTTTTTCGGAAAGATGGATCCCGGTTCCCGCATTTAATTCCGCGAAGTCTTATTGGTGCTAAAATTCATCAAATGGGAAATAAAATCAGCGAAATAGTGAAAATAGCGATGGTTCTCTCCGCTTTTGTCGCGGGTTCCTTTGGCGCGCCTTTATCGCCAACTCCACCTCCGACTCCAAACCCGGAAGGTGCGGTGGCCTCCGGTTTGACAAAAAATTTTCGTTTGAGTTATGTGGCGGCCGTCCAAAAATATATCGATAGAAGCCAAGACCCCAAGGATAAACTATTCCATTATTGGGATGAAGAAATACAAGATGAATGGGCTTTAAAGCTGGTCAAAATTCAAGGAGAGAATTTAAAATCTATTGGTCAAAACCGATATGTGGCGCCGGCAGAGTTCCTTCAAAAAGACCAAACA
>JAKLIS010000001.1:14948-21089 GCA_022709485.1 Elusimicrobiota bacterium
CCTCTTTTGTTTTGGATGTCTACGCGCTTAGAGTGGAGAATGATTGGGAGATTGAAGAAATTATTATTCGTTCCATCAACGGCCGGGAACGAGTGCCCACCACATATATAGAAGATAAAGATTAAAAAACTATTTTTGAAAAATGACTTCCTCGGCGGCTTTCAAATATCTCTGAAAATTATCTTCCGCTTTTGCCGATAGACCTTCCTTTAATTCGAAATCCTCGCATTCCATTGTGCAAATAAAAGCCTTGGGCGCCTTTCCATAAAGAAGTTTTGATTGAGCCAGAAGACCTTCGGGAGAGACCTCATGAGAAAAAGTTCCGACGGGAGTGTCTTTTTTGAGATGAATTGAACGCGCTTGGATCCGGCCCACGCGCGCCCCGGCCTTCGAATCCAGAAATAAAGCTTTTTCGTGTTCGCTTAAGCTTAAGGACATTTCAGGCGTGAGTTGATGAGAGGCGATAATGGTGATTTGCGGGTCTTGAAATTTTTCGGAAAGCTTTTGAGCGGCCAACCAACCGATGGCGTCGTCACCGCGGAGTGGATTGCCATACCCGATGACAATCATGCGCGGCATTACCGCACCGTTTGGTCGGCTACCTTTCCCTCCGGATCAATGAGCTGGATTTGAAGAGGCATTTTCCCCAAAGAGTGAGTGGAACAGCTGAGACATGGATCAAAGGCCCGGACCACGGCTTCAACGCGGTTGAGCATCCCTTCTTGAATCTTGGCGCCTTTGACAAAATGTTTGGCCACTTGGGTGATTCCCTTATTCATCGACAGATTATTATGTCCCGTGGCGATGATTAAATTGCACCATTTCATAAGACCGTTTTCATCCACTTTATAGTGATGGAAAAGAATCCCGCGGGGCGCTTCTGATGCCCCGATTCCTTCAAACGCGTTAACGCCGCCCGTCGCACGGACGTGGGTGCTTAAGATATCTTTATCATGGAGAAGCTGTTCCATTTTTTCAATGCTGAAAAGAATTTCAATAAGACGGGCGTAATGATAATGGAATGAGCTTTTGACGGCGCCCTTATCCAGTTGTTTAAATTCAAGGAATTCTTTATCGGCCTCCGGAGTTCCGCATTTATCAATAATGTTTAACCGCGCCAAAGGACCCACGCGATAATTGCCGTCGGGGTATCCCATCGGCTTATAATAGGGAAACTTCAAGAAAGACCAAGTTTCAGCGGCTTCACCGATAAAGCTTTGATAATTGGAATGTTCAAGTTTGTCGGCCACGATCTTTCTATTCTCATCGGTGATCCGGATTAAGCCATCATATTGCTCGAGTCCGCCTTGAGGAGTCACCATGCCTAAGAAAAGGGACGGGAAATTGGCGAATGATTGGATTTCAGCCGTATATTTCCCAAACGCTTGCTTATACCAACCGATGGTTTTAAGAGCGATGCTTTTAGCTTCTGGAAGCAACGCCAAAATTTTGTCCCGGACTTCAATGGTTAGGGGGCTGCTGACCCCGCCTGGAACCGCCCAGGAAGGGTGAATTCTTTTTCCTCCCAAAAATTCGATTACTTTCTGTCCGAAAGCCCGGAGGCGGATCCCGTCTCTCGCCAATTCCGGATGGTCTTTTAATACCCCAAAAATATTTCTCTTGGCCGGGTCGGAATCAAATCCCAAAAGCAAGTCTGGAGAAGATAAATGGAAAAAATTCAGCGCGTGGGATTGAATATGTTGGCCCATATTCATGATGCGGCGAAGTTTTTTTGCGGTGGGAGGGATTTTAACGGCCAAGATGGAGTCTCCCGCTTTGGCGGCGGCCATGAGGTGGCTCACGGGGCAGATGCCGCAAATTCGGGCGGTTAATGCCGGCATTTCATGAAAAGGACGGCCTTCAACAAATTTTTCAAACCCGCGGAGTTGCGTGACGTGTAGCTGGGCCTCAGAAGCCTCTCCACTGTCATTTAAAAACACAGTGATCTTCGCGTGGCCTTCAATTCGAGTGACGGGATCTATAACTATTTCTTTTGTCATTTTAAATTCCTAACCAAATCGCATGGGGACTTCGGTTCCGGGTTTGCGCCCGGCCAACAGCTCAGTCAAGATGTAATAAATCAAATCGGCATTGGGAGGACACCCTTGGATAAAAAAATCCACCGGAACATATTCATGTAAAGGTTTTGCTTTGGGAAGAAGCGTTGGAACAGGGGCGGCCGGCATTTTCGGCGGCGTGTCCACCGTTTCAACATAGGCTCTTTGAAAAATAGATTCGACTGTAAATGTGTTTCGCATTGCGGTCACATTTCCTGTCACGGCACAGTCTCCAAAGGCGATAAGCGTTTTGGTGTTTTTGCGAATTTTATGAAGAAGCTCGAGATCGTGATCGCTGCCGATGGCTCCCTCCATCAATGTAACATCCACATTCTCGGGAAATTCCTTGGTGTCGACATAAGGGCTATACACCAGTTCCACTTTTTGAGCGATCTCAATCAAGCGCTCGTCCATGTCCAGAAAAGACATATGGCAGCCGGAGCAGCCGTCCAGCCAAATGGTGGCCATTCTTATTTTTTTATTTTCCGTCATTCGTGATACTTCCTCATGGTATTGAGATAGGGAAGAAATTGACGTTTCTTAACCATCTCCGCCACAGATTTTCCTTTTTCGAATAAAGCGCCGGTGGGGCAGACTTGAACGCATTTTCCGCAATGTGTGCAGCTTTCCGAGAGCCCCCATGGTTCAAACATATCCGTGATGACTTTGGAGTTAATGCCGCGGCCCATGACGTCCCATGTGTGAGCGCCTTCGATTTCATCACAGACACGGACGCACCGTTGGCAGAGAATGCACCGATTATGATCGGCCACAAATTTGGGATGGGAGGCGTCCACGAGTTGTTTGGGGAATAAATAGGGGACATGAACATGATCCATGCCTTGCGCTTGGGCTTGGCCCTGTAGTTCGCAGCGGCCGTTTGACACGCAAACGGAGCATGTGTGGTTCCTTTCGGCAAAAAGAAGTTCCAATACCATTTTTCGATACTTTTGAAGTTTTTCATTCGTGGTCGAAACTTCCATGCCTTCCGACACATTGGTGGCGCAAGCCGGTAGAAGCCGCCGCGCCCCTTTCACTTCGACCACGCATAAGCGGCAGGCGCCTAAATTCGGAAGTCCTTCCAAATTACATAAGGCGGGGATGGGAATATTATTTTCCTTTGCCACCTCAAATATGGTTTGGCCTTCACGGGCGCCGACTTCTTGACCATCAATGGTCAAAGTGAGGATAAGCGGAACTGTTGCCAATGGAGGCGTCATGCCAGCACCCCCTGTGGGTTCTTCATGTGGCAGACCCCGGCGGTACATTTTTTATGTTCGATATGGTCGGTATATTCATTTTTAAAGTATTTTAATGTGCTTAAAACCGGATTGGGAGACGTTATTCCCAGCCCGCAAAGGCTCATGTCGCGAACAAATACGCAAAGTTCTTCCAGGAGTTCTAAATCCTTGGGAGTCGCAACTCCGGTTGTGATCTTTTCAAGGATCGCGTGCATCTGCGTTGTCCCCACTCGGCAAGGAACACATTTGCCACAGGACTCCGTCATGCAAAACTCCATAAAATACTTGGCCACATCCACCATGCAGGAAGTTTCATCCATAATGATCATGCCGCCTGAACCCATAATGGATCCCACTTTGGCCAATGAATCGTAGTCGACCGGCATGTCTAGAAATTGTTCAGGTATACAGCCACCCGAAGGTCCGCCTGTCTGAACGGCTTTAAATTTTTTCCCATCCGGGATGCCGCCGCCGATGTCAAAAATGATTTCACGCAATGTGATGCCCATGGGCACTTCCACGAGTCCGGTGTTTGCCACCCGCCCGGCCAAAGCAAACACTTTCGTGCCTTTGCTTTTCTCGGTTCCAATGGAGGCAAACCATTCGGCTCCGTTCCGGATAATGGTTGAGATATTGGCGAATGTCTCGACGTTATTGATGAGAGTTGGGCAGTCCCATAACCCTTTTTCAGCGGGATATGGCGGCCGAGGGGTCGGTTGGCCGCGCTTGCCTTCGATGGAGGCGATGAGGGCGGTTTCTTCCCCGCATACAAATGCGCCCGCGCCCAATCGAATGTCGATATCAAAACTAAATTGGGTCCGGCCGATGTTTTTCCCCAACAGGCCCTTTGATTCAGCTTGTTTAATGGCCAATTTTAGCCGTTTGACGGCCAATGGATATTCCGCGCGAACATAAATGTATCCATGGGAAGCGCCCACCGCATAGGCTGCGATGGCCATCCCTTCTATGATGCGGTGCGGGTCTCCTTCCAAAACGCTCCGATCCATAAAAGCGCCAGGATCCCCTTCATCCGCGTTGCAAATCACATATTTCTTGCTGCCGTTCGCCTTGGCGACCGTGCTCCATTTTAGGCCCGTGGGATATCCTCCGCCGCCTCGGCCTCGGAGTCCGCTCTTGGTGATTTTTTCAATGACCGATTGGGGATTGGATTCCGTGATGCTTCGCAGAAGGCCTTCGTATCCGCGGGTGCCGATATATTCCTCAATTTTTTCGGCGTCGATCATTCCAGAATTCTCAAGAACGATTTTTTTCTGACGTTTAAAGAAAGCCACTTCTCCGTCACATTTAATTCGGGCGGGGGGTTCTGTATCCAATGAGGCCACTACTTCTGCCGCGTCGGCTTCATTTAAATTCTGATAAAACTTTCCATTGGGTTCGGTGACGGCCAAGGGACCCATCGAGCAAAGACCCAAGCAGCCCACTCCTTTCACTTGGCAAGTTTTTTCCAAACCTTTGGCGCGGAGTTCTTTTGAAAGGGCCGTTTTGACGGCATCACTGCGTGAAGATAGGCAGCCGGCCGCCACGCAGACGTTGATGCTTTTCGCATTTTTTGCCTTTTTTTCCTGTTCGGCTTTGGCCAACGCTAACAGTTCTTCTAATGTCATTTGCTCTTCACCATTTCTTTAATTTTCTCAACCGCTTCTCCCGGTTTCAGCTTTCCGGCCACTTTTCCATCGAAAACAACCGCCGGGGCCAATCCGCAGGAGCCGAAGCAGCGCGCGGTTAAAACGGAAAGCTTATTGTCCGGAGTGGTTTCTCCGGGCTTCACTTTAAAATTTTCATCAATAGAATTTAAAAGCTGTTGGGCGCCTTTGATGTAGCAGGCCGTCCCGGTGCAAACAACGCAGGTGTGTTTTCCTTGGGGTTTCAAAGTAAAGTAATGATAGAAGGTGGCCACGCCATAGACCCGGCTATAAGGGACTTTGAGGCCCTTAGAAATTTTTCGCATGGGCTCGGTATCCAGAAAACCGTAAGCTTCTTGAGCGGAGTGCAGGGCTTCAATTAGAGCGCGTGGCTGGAACCCATGGCGCCTCATGGTGGTTTCCACCATGGACCATCTTTTATCTTCCTGAGTGGCAACTGATGTTTTGGTTTGTTCCGACATAAAATTCAGGGCCTTTTCCTAATTTTTGCTGGTAAACTTTCCGGGTAATCTCGAAAGCCTTTTTTAGATGGAAGGTTTGCTGTGAGAGATCTTTTCCTAGGGAAGTTTGTTGCGCCTAAAGATACATTATTGCCTGGGATTTTTGCAAATAAAAAATTTTGGCCAAAAAAGCCATTAATCTACGTCAAAGGAAACAACTTCTATTCGCGAACCGGGGAAAAAGATTATTTCGACCTCTGTTTTTTCTAACAGGGTTCCTTTGGCCAATACCTGGAAGGTTTCTCTAAAAGAAGTCTCCTGGATTCCCATAAATTGCCCAATTTTCAGCCGAAGTTTGGAAATCGTTTTCGCGCCTTCTTTTTGAGCGTGTTCAGAAATTCCTCTAATAATAGGCTCAATTAAATGGGATTCATGCATGAAAGTGCTCCTTTATAACCGATGATATATGCAAAATTGTTTTCTTAACAGAAGGAGACATTTCCGCTCCCAACGCGACTTTCTCCGGCTGGACCCCGATTAAGAAAATGCGAGCCCCAGTCCGACTTTCAAGATATTCAATTAATAAGTGGGGCGACAAGTCATGGGTTGAGAACCCGCTTTTTAAAATTTCAGGCTTTTCCAAAACGGCCCACTCTCCCGGCAGCGATCCAAGATGGACGGCATCAAAGAAAATAATTGTGTCAGGCTTTTCTTTGGCTATTTTTCCCGTGTGGCTCTC
>JAKLIS010000010.1 GCA_022709485.1 Elusimicrobiota bacterium
TCAAGGGCGGGTCGATCTGTAACACCAGAAAATCATACATTCAAGCCGCATCACCTGTAAAAGTGTACATACAAGGGTCGGGGTGAGGGTCCATTGGCGGGAGAAGGTCGGGCCTGCCCGCCGTAGCCCGAAGGGCGAAGGGGGGTGAGGGTCGATTTTTGTAACGAAAAGGTAACAAAAACACCCCCCCTTTCCCCGAGGGTTTTTACAAGTAATTTACGACTATTTAAGGCCTTCTTAATCGAGGGGGTGATACCATTAAAGCATCGCGAAATTGGATTTGAGTCACATGGGTTAAACCAACCTTAAACCCTTTAAAAAAACCGGAGGATCTGAAGAATGAAATCGCGCACCTTAAAATGCCTCGCCGCCTCTATTGCCTTGTTATTATTTGCCTCAAACAGCCTTTTCGCTTACACGCTTGAGACCAATTTCTGGACAGACCGGAAAAAGGCTCAAACCGAACCCCGGGAAAACAGGGAAATTATGGAAATGGCCAGCCTCCCAACCGACCTCAAAATTTTTTCTTCTCCGGTCACTTCTTCCTTTAAATCTTCACTTGTTAAACAATTGCCCTCTTCCATTTCCATGGCGCGCAAAGCCCAATATGGCGCCATTTTAGAAGCTCTTCCCGCGAACGCCGGGACCGTGAGAAACATCATCACCCCAAAGGGACATTTCAGCGGAAAAACCATTGTCCACATTCAGGATGTCCACTTAAACCGCGAAGCTCAAGATAATATCGGACGGACCGTTGAGAAATTGGGCCGGACCGGGCAAGTGGATTTGGTGGCGCTTGAAGGGACATTTGGGCGGGTCCCCCTGGAACCCTACCGAGCGTTTTCGGATAAAGACATCGTGGGCAAAGTGGCGAACTATTTAATCAAGAACAATAAAATTTCCGGCGCCGTGTTGGCCGGGATGACCAGCGAAAACCCGTTTCCCGCCTTTATTGGGATCGACGACCGCGCCCATTACCAGGCCAATATAGAGGCCTATAAAAAGTCCGCTCCGCGCACGGATCGTTTGAAAAAAGAAATCCAAAAGTCTGAAAAAGATCTTGAGGCGCAGAAAAAATCGGCCTTTAACCCCGCTCTCGCGGCTTTTGATGACGAGGTGCAACAGTTCCGTCAAAACAATATTGAACTCGGATCTCACGTTCAGTTTCTTTCCAAAAACCAGCCTGACGTCTCAACCCCCTTAGAAATTTTCTTGGAAGCGTTGAACGCGGAGAAAACGCTCAATCTTTCTCAAGTTGAAAAAGAGAGAGCCCACATCATTGGCCAGCTCCTCAAAACATTGAAGAAAGAACAAGTTTCTGAACTTGTTCAATATAGTGTTGCTTTCCGGCTGGGAAATATCCGCCACGGGGACTTCTTTCAATATCTTGAGAGTCTTTGCGAGAAAACCGGAATCCATCTTTCCAAGTTTCCCGCCATGAAGGCTTATGTTCAATATGTTCTTCTGGCGGACAATATTCAGCCCGAGCTGGTTCTACAAGAAGTTAAAAAATTGGAGCTTGAGGGCTACGCCTCCCTGGCCAAAACACCCGAAGAAAAGGATCTCGTGGCTCAAGCGGATTATCTTTATCTCGCCGGGAAATTAGTGGATTTTGCGCTCACACCGGAAGAATGGGGGGAATATAAAAAAACAGTGCCTAGTGCCTTGTGCCAAGTGCCTGGTAAAGACATGAAAATAACCAGGCACCAGGAACCAGGCACTAGGCACTTCTTCAATTTATCTTCTTTCGAATCCTTCTACCGCGAAGCCGAAGCCCGAGACCAGTCCATGACTCAAAACCTCCTGGCCGCCATGGAAGAAAGAAAAGCGTCGGTCGCCGTTCTGGTGACAGGGGGTTTTCACGCGAACGGCATGCAAAAACGCCTTCAAGAAGCCGGCGCGGCCATCCTTTCATTTGTCCCTCGCATCACGAAGGTTGAAGAAGAAAACGGGACAAGATATTTAAGCGTTTTCACTCAGGAAAAAACCCCTCTCGACAAACTTTTTGAGGGTGAAAAACTTTTTGTGACCCCTAACCCGGCGGCTTTTTACGGGGCCTCTGCATTGCTTGCTGGGGGAAAATTCGCGAGCGGAACTTTGAATCCTCTTTCCGAAACCGAAGTAAAAGGAATTGAACCCGGATTCATCCAGACCGTCACTCCGGGCCCTGAAGGATCCAATACGGCCAAAGTTCAAACAATCGAAGGAACCTTTTTAACTGACTCAAACTTGGAAAATGTGATTTTTAAACCAGGGGTCGAAAAAAGAAACGGCACTTCAATCCTGGCTATCATTACCAGCATTTCCGCCGTTTTCGGATTCGCCTCGGTATCAATTTTTGGATTGTTTGACTGGGAAAGTTTGTCTGGAATATTTGGAGTTATCAGCGCCATCGCTTTGTTGCTCTTGCCCTTTTTCTTGATTGAGAATCTCGATCAAAACGTAAAAAACAGGAAGGAAAAAGCCAAAATAAGACATTCCTATCGGCCAAAAACCTCTAGACACAAAAGCGATATTTCAAGAGTAAATCCTAGGATGAACAATGGGCGAATTCGTTTCTATTCAATTCATTTGGCTCTTTCCATCTCCTCCAGTATTCTGGGCCTGTCTTCCCAACCCATTGCGGCTCAGCCTATTCCTCAAAATTACAATCAAGTGGAGCATCAGCCTGCGTCCCCAATTCATCTTAAAAACACAGGACGAGAAAACTTTCCCGTCCAATCTCTCTTTCCTGGACGATCTCAAACCTCTCAAGTGTCGAAAACTCAGTCGGATGATCTTTCGTGGGGGTGGATAGTTGGATCTATCGGCGCGGTGTTGGCGCTGTTGCTCCTCAAATCCAATTCCAATGCCGACGCCGTCCGAAAACGCACCCTGTTAAAAAAGCCTATCTCCAGTTTAAGACTAAGCCAGGGTTGCCTTGCCCGGTTGAAACGGCTTGAAAAAGGCACCGTGCGTGAATTGGTTACTTATACGGAAGCCCAATTGCGTCAGGATGGCATGGGCGGTTATATTTCCGAAATTTCAACCGCATTGGGATCCATGGGTTTGAGATTGGGAATGTCGATGAGCGAAGTGAAAGACATTGAAAACCCAGGGTTCGCCGCCGCGTTCGCGAGAAATTTTGCGCGCCTCTTCATTCCTTTCTTTTTGGCTTCGACCCTTTTTGGATGCGCCAGAGACAGTGATTTGCCCAAAAGAACCCCCGCCGAGATAGCGGCCCTTGAATTACAAGAAAGGCGTTCACAGCTCCTGAAACAAATCACTACCGCAAGAGAAGCCAAGCACGATGAAAAAGTTTTCGATCTTTTATTAGAGTATCGGAAAGTCGTCTCTCAGATCACCGATAGGAAAAAGAAATCAGAAAGTCTGGCCAGTGTTGCCGCAATTCTGGCAGAAGTAGACAAATCGGCGGAAGCCCGAAAAACAATAGAGATGATTCCTGATCCTGCTATTAAAAAAGATGCTATCGAAACCGTGGCAGGAATATTAGCTAAACGGGTTCCTGAGGAAACAAGTGAGACCACGGGCGTGCAAGCCGAACCCCAGAAAAATATTCCTGAAAAAAAGAAAGAAGAATCTAAATCAGCGACCAATAACGTTCCCGTTAATCCCGCGCCCCAAAAGACGGCGCCCGAACAAAAAACTATCCCCGCAAAAGAAGTTAGGGAGGATAAAAAGCCCGCCGATGCCACCGAAAACTATGTCCCCATCTCCGATCCAAGAGAATTTGCTAACAAAATTGCCCAAGGCCTTTTGAAAAATGCGAACGAAGAAACAGGTCTCATTCCCAGCCATTTCGGCCATCCGGGATATGAAAACATCGCGTATCTTTATGACCTGGCCCACAACGCGATTGAACTGAAACTCACCGGCCACATCCACGAAGCTCGCAAAATCACCGATTACCTCGCGGCGCGGCTCCGCATTCCGGAGGACACCGTGGAAAAATCAAAAAATCTTCATGGGACCTATGGAATCCGAATGATTGTGGATTTGGAGGAGTACAGAGTAAAAGGGCTTGTGAACGCTTTGGATGTGCGAAACACCTCCACCGCAGGTCAAGGCAGTTTGGAATATTTAACAACCCCGGGCCCCATGGCTTGGATGGGACTCGCGTTTCTTCACATTGATCCCAAAGAATATTTGACTGAAGCCATTCAAATGGGAGAAGGCCTTCTTCTTATGATGGATGAAAAGGGCGGGATCAGAGACGGAAATAGAGGTCCCAACAACATCCATGTAGAACCTCACATGGATAGTTATGCTCTGTTTCGCGCGCTGGCTCAAATAACCGGAGATCAAAAATGGAAAGAGGCCGAGGATAAAACCCTCGCTTGGTTTTTGAATAACGCGTTAGACCCAGAGAAAGGAACTATTTATCAAGGGATTTGGGACGGCCGCCCCAGTCCCCCTCATGCAACCGACGCTTACACATGGTCCATCGCCTCGGCGCACGAGCACCTCTCTTTGGATACTTTAAAAAAACTCATCGCCACCGTTGAAGCAAAAAGCCTGGTTAATATCACCTTTACACGGCCAGATGCAAAAACCGTTCAAGTGATTATGTCTGATTTCACCGATCCCAGCGACCCTGAAGTTCAAGCTCCCTCTCAAAGTTTGTTTGATGGAATTCATCGGGGTGAGTACCATCCCGCGGGATCCGCCGAATGGCTCGCCGGCTATATCTTAATGTTACAGGTGGCCGCGGTAAAATCCTGGGAAGCGGGTGACAAAGAATACGCCATTGCCGCCAAATCCAAAGCCAACGCTCTTTTGGAAAATGCCGCCGAGTCATTCCACGAGTATGAAGGCGGTCGTTATGCTTCTTATGCCACCGGTCAATGGCTGGCGACCGCCTTTAATTGGCGAACTCCCCTATGGACCCATCCCGGCGATGGCAGCACGTCCAGCGCCTGGTTCATTTTTGTCCTTTTGGGCTTCAATCCCTTTGATGTCATTAATGGAGATAAATTAGCCCGAGAGCTGGAAGAGATTCCGACTTTGCCGAGAGAAGAAGCCCTGGAACTTCTGCGGAAATCCGTCGTGCATCCTCCCTTCATCGAAAAAGGACCCCAAGATCTTCCCAAAGAACTTTTCACCGTGGATCAACCGGCTTGGTTTTTAAATGAGGCGGGACAACATGGCGGCGCTTGGGGAGCCTTGAATGACGCTCGAAAGACAGGAGATAAGGAAATTTACCAGGAGGCCATTGTGTGGGCCTCTTCCGCATTCGATAAGTGGGGACGTCTGGCAGAACAGGAAAACCGGGTTAAATCCGAGGAAGTCAACGGAATTGTCAAATCCGTATGGGGAGATGAAAAAAATAATGACTCCACATCTTCCGTTTACCAAACTATTTGGCGCTACCCCCTCTTAAATGAAATCACATCGGCGGTTTGGGTTTTGGCCCAAGCCCATTTTGACTTGGGACAACCGGAAGAAGCGGAAAAGTGGCTCAACTGGTTGGCCGAATACAATCTAGGCCAAATTCATTCTCCTCAAGCCAGGGCATACTGGAATCCCTGCAAATCTCTTGAATCAGGGGAAGAGGAGATGGAATCTTTATTTAAAAAGGTCTTAAGAGATCGAGGAATGGGCTCTGCTCAACCGTCTGAAGTCCCTGTCGAAGAGATCAAACTGAAGTCTAACGGTGATGTGAAGTTTTTTCCGGATCTCTCTTCGAATGATGATGAAAATGTTCAAGAAAATCCTTCCGATGACACCAAAGGCATGGGCGAAAATGCCGCGGAAACTCCTCAGGATAAACCGGCGACCCTTGAACGCGGGAATGCCCCTATTTCCCTGTCGAGCCCTTATTTGTCCAATCCCGGTGACAATTGGTTCGGTTACTGGGCCAGGGTAAAAGAAGACGAAGCCCAAGCTTATGACAAATCAAAATTCATTCTATACATCGTTACCGGAGGGGAATTGAACGCCCTAAAAGGCGGTCGCATTCAAATTAAACATGGAAAGGGCGAATTCGGCTTGTTTCTTAAAAAGGAAAAAAATGCCTGGACATTCACAAATGACGCCGGCCAGGAATTTAAAGGGGCGAAATGGGCATGGGTTGAGTTCAACAATCAACGAGCTCTTGGAATTTTAATCACCCGCTCGGCTTCAAAAGTTGAGAACCCTCAAGAATTCCATTTTCAATCCGGCCAACAACAGAATGGAAGAAGGTTAGGGAACACCAAAAATATTAGAGATATAAATATCTATGTCGAAGCTTTCGACTCGGAACCTTCCGCCTTTGCGCCAAAAGCCGATGCATCCAAAAAACCTTCTGTCAAATCTCACGGATACCGGCCAATAAACCCAATCATGGTCGCCATGATGACAGGCGTTATGGGGATGTATCTGGCTGGGAAAAAAGGGCTGAAAATTGAAGCCAAGGGACCTAAGAAGTATCACTCGATGGCGGGAAACTCAAATCAGAGAGAAAGGAACCGCCCTAAGAAAGAAAAACTGTCCCGCTCCCCCTCCAAAAAACACAGGGGCCACCTTTTTTCTTCCCTATTGTCGGGCGGAATTTTACTCACGCTTTTGGAAAATGTCGGTTATTCGCAAGATAAATTATCTGTGCTTGCTTTTTCCTCAAATCCGGAATATTCGACCGTTCTGGGCTTTTTCCTCTTCAATTGGATAATTGTTGCGGTTTGCCTGACTCTCCTATTGTTTATATTCGCTTTCGCGACTCACATCGCGTTAGGGACAGATCCCCGTCTTGAAAGGCTCATCCAAGCCCGGAAAGAGTCTCGCTTGGGGATAGAATCACCGATCCAAGTTGCTCATTCCGCGTTGGTCATGTCTCAAGAAACGCTGAGCGTCAATGTCCCCAACCCTTATTTGGTTTGGCGCGTGACCCGGGAACTCAACCAAGCGTGGCCCTTGATCGACCCCCATTCTCGCGCCCAAATATTAACCGCCTTACAGGAGCAATCCGCGCGGCCTGGAATTTCTCCACGATGCGCGAAAATAATTTCTTCGTTTATCCAATCCCACGCTCCGGTAAAAACGCCCGAGACCGGACATGACGCGCCCATTAATGTTAATCCGGATTCTTCAGGGGGGCCTTCTCGGGTGGTTGTGGGGAATGGAAATTTAATCGGGAAACCGGATAGACTAACGGCGGCTTTATACCCGGAGAAATATTGGTCAGAGCCATTCAAATTTAAATGGAAGCCCAGGAACTGGGGAGATAGAAATCCCGAGTCTCCATTGTCACCTGAACAACAAAATACCTTCGACAAGGCTCTCAAACTTTTAAGACTTAAAAATCCCAACTTGCTGGACCGCATCTACACCCTTGGACCTTGGAAGATAGTGGAATTGGATTTTGTAAAAGATTCTTCTAAAAAAACCCTTATTTCAAATCTTGGCGAAGGAAAATTAGAAGTGAATATGCGGATTTTTGATCTCAATTACGTGGCCTTGGCCATCCTCATCAATCATGAGTTTAATAGGGACGAATTTAGAGCCCTTGATAATGATTTAACCTTCTTTGAAAACCTCAAAAGGGATGTGGAAGAAAACCAAGGATTCAGCGTAGAGGGTGGTTTTAAAGAGGCTTTTCTGGAAGTGGCAAATTCCAGGGACCGTTATTTTTCTTTCCTTAAAAAATGCCATTTACTGCAAGGCCATGAAAGGAAACAAGTGATTGCCGCCTTTATAATCAAACACGAATTCCTAAATCTATTTAAAGTACTTAACCAATCGAAGGAAGGCCTTGCCCGTTTGTCCAGGTTCATTAACATCCTCAAAATATTATTTCCCAGCCTCAACATTCAGATCCTCTCTGATATCCGAACCTTCTGGCAAGCGAACCTAGACTTACCAAGAGGCATGCAAGTGACGCCTCCATTGGTTCAATTCCCATTTCTGAAAAATTTAATAAAAGCCATCAAGTCCCTTGAAGATATGGGGGAAGAAACCATTGGGTTACTGAACCGCCTGGCTCAACATACAAACGGCAAAGGCCACGCCAATCCGGCCCAAATGTCAACTCAAAAAGAAATACCCCCGGAACTGGTTAAACTGGGAGGGGTAATTTCCGAAGCGTTGGAAATGACAGAAAGGGGAAAATTTGACATTGAAAAACTAGAAATCGAATTGCGTGAATTAATTCAGGTTGAATTGGTTGGAATAAACCCAAAACCGATTGACCGTCTTTATAATCTAACCCCGGAAGAGGCCGATATGGTCGGCCTTGAAGTCAAGAAAAACTTGGAAAGAAAGAAAAGGCGAAGTTTATCACTCCAAAAAGGGCGTGAAACGCTCCTTAAATTGGAATTCCGCCAATTTCAAACATTTGAAAATATTGCCCATGTAAATGATCTGGCCCTGGATGTGAGAGTTCAAGACGAATCTGATATTCCTGAGGCTGTCGAAACAATCGTGGCGGCACGAAAAGCCAAGGGGATCGATATCCTGTATGTCCCGGTCAAAGCCGGGTTGAAGGAAGGTTTAAAAAACGCGCTGTTGGCCAGTTTGACCGCCCAAAATCTTGATCCGGTGCAATTCAAAAAAATCGACTTTCTCGAAACCGAAGGGGGATTTTATAAGGATCAGGTTTTTGATCTCGACGTTCTTTTGCAAGTGTTGGGATTTGAGAGAGCCAGAAACGCTTGCATAGGAATCCAAGGCGAATATAGTTTAAAAAAAGAAACATGGGATTATTATTCACCCGCGCATGTGAGGCTACTGGTCTTATCGGAATTATTGGAGGGAATCTTTAAAGCTGTTGAAGTGGAACATGATTACCTTCAAACCATCGACCGCATTTTAAAACCATCAACACAGGCGTAAACTGACGGACCTAAGTAATTGGAGTAATTGGGCGGTTTTCTTCCCCTAGGCTATAATGAAGCCCATGAACCACACACATTATGGCCTTTCTTTTAGAATCGCTTTGAAGGGAGCAGCTTTTTTATTTTTTGTTTCGTCCCCCGTCTATCCATCAACAAACACCGTGGTGGAGTCCTGGGTTCAAGAACTTCCAAGAATTCGGTTGGCTGAAGAAGACGTGAAAGTCCCCCGGGGGTGGCCGCCCGAATTCACCATCCCCGCCGTCGAAAATCTCTTCGCCAAGCCTTTTCAAACCCCTATCCTTTCGTCCGATTGGCTCGACAGGATCGAGGAAGCGGGGTCTATCCATGATTTAATTTTATTGGGATATACCGTTACTCATTCCTCAAATCCTTTTCCACTTCTTTCATTAACCTTAACTGGTGAAACTCTTCCTGAAGTTCCCCCCATGGAAGGAATTGAAGGGTCAAAAGATCTTCAAGATGTACTCCAAACGCTTTACCGGGGATTGAAAGTGGCTAAGCCGCCTCTTGCCGGAGCGGTTCAATCCATCGGCCCCGATGAAAAAAAAGGGTTCTTAAATTTTATGGAGTTCCCGACGGACGGCTGGGTGATCAAACAAGAAATTTCAAGCCGTCGGATCCGGAAAATGATCGCCGGGATGAAAAATTTCAAAGAAGATGAGGTGTATGTCGCCGGAGGAGCCATGGCCAGATCCATCGATGAAATCCTGCCGGTTCTTCAAAAATTAACCACCAGCCAATTTGACATTTCTTCTCCCCTCATCTGGAAAACCGATGCCGGCCAATTTCTCATCAAAGGGAAGGGAAATGACGTCACATCAGAAGATGAATTAAAAGAGTTCGATGTTATTTTGGATCTTGGGGGAAATAACACCTACACCGGGCCGGCGGCCGGCGCGAGAGAAAATGAAATAAGACTCGTCATTGATTATGGGTCCTCGGTCACAATTGAAGGAAATCCAAATTCAAATACCCGCGTGGCGAGCGGGATTTTCGGCTTGGGATTTCTAATTTTGCCCAACCCGGAAGGCGTTAAGAAAATTTCCGCGAGTTCTTTTTCTCAAGGCTGCGGAGTCGGGGGAATAGGCGTTTTGTTTACGCGTGGAAAAGTAGACGTCAAAGGGAACCGCTACGCCCAGGGGGTGGGCGCATTCGGCCTTGGAATTATTAAAAATGAATTGGGAGATGACTCCACTTTTACTCTCGATCGGAACGGCCAGGGAGCGGGATTTGTCCGGGGACTCGGGGTTTTTTCCCTTTCCGGGAACCGCGTCCAAATAAAAGGCGGGTTGATCCAACCTGACCCGCGGGAACCCCTTGGGACGGTGAGCATTTGTCAGGGTATGGGCTATGGCCACCGGGGATACGCCGGCGGCGGAGTTGGAATCATGGCTCTGAAGGGAGACAATTCATCCATTGAAGGATCTTACTTTGCCCAAGGATGCGGTTATTGGCACGGCTTGGGCCTTTTCCGGTTTAAGGGGGACAATTCTAAAATTCAAGCCCGCCGGTATGATCAGGGGACCGGCGTTCATTATGCGTTCGGCCATTTTCAATTGGCCGGAAACAACAACCGGGTTCTTAATTGGGGAGTGGGGCCGGCTTTCGGATGGGATAGGAGTTTTGGATCGGCCATTTTTTTGGGAGATGAAAACGAAATTCAGGTGGACTGGGGAGCGGGAGCCGGAGCCATTGGATCGTGGTCTGCTTCATTCATCGATGGACGAAAAAACCGGCTTCAAATACCCCAATGGGGAGAAGGGGGATTTTATCGGAATGAATTTGGCCGGGCCATCCACATTATAAAGGGAGAAGATAACATCCTGAAACATCCGTCCTCTCTCCAACCAACATCTCAAGACATATTTCTCATGGGAAATTCTTGGGGAGTTGTGCGCGCCGGTGGCACGCAATTTCAAACCGATCTTTCTCTTGAACCTCCCGTATGGGGACAGACGTCCAATGAGGATTATATCCAGAGAGAAATGGCGGATCTTGAAGGAAAACTATGGGGGGCGGGGCGGCTAAAAGGACTTGAAAAGGTGGCCGATCTTTTGGATGTGGCCGCGGCTTTCAGTTTGGACAAAATAAATCCCCGAAAGGCGCTTGAGGAACTTTTGGTCTTACCCCCGTCGGATGTTCCCCACCTAATTGAACTGCTCGATCCCATTGCCGTCGATCATCTCATTAAATTGGATTTGGTCATCGCCGCCTTTGGGAAAAGAGCCGCCCAGGCCATCATCGAGAAAATAAATAGTTTTGACGCCCAAAAGAGAGGAACGCTTCTAAATCAGCTGAGCCATTTACCGCCGTCCAAAACCGTTCCTTTTCTTCTTCGACAAGCGAAAAAAGGGACGGACGAAAACACTCGGATAAGCGCCACACGGATTTTGGGTCAAATTATGAATTCGGATACAGGCAACGAACCCGGGGCCCGCGCCGCCCTAAAGGCGTTGGCAACCCATCTTAAAAACACGTCAGATCTTGAGACCGATCCCAAGCCCCTATTGAAATTTTTGGGCCGCCTGCATTTTTCAGATTCCATGGGACTTTTTTCGACTGTTCTTTCCCCCTCAAATGATGAAAAGATGCGATTCCTGGCGAAAGGACCGGAAGACATCACCGAAACGTTGGGTGAAAAAGGAGCCGGAGAATTTATTCAAATAATAAACGCCCACGCGGGAAGAGCCAAGAGCAAAATAGAGGCTGAACTAAAAGTCCTAGAGAAGGCGGAATCTGAATTGGAAAAAAATCTTTTTGAACTCCTCGCCAGCACCAGCCCTCAGAAAATTCAAACAGCGATCATCACAATAGGGCAATTGGCAAGGCCAATTTTCGCACCTCCGCTCGCCCCTTTCCTTCAACACGAAAATGGATCAGTGAGAGAAATGGCGGCCGTCGCCTTGGCCCGGATAGGAGAGGCGGGATTTGACGTTTTACAAGCAACCATGGATTCTATTCATTGTCCATCCGTCACCAAAAATCTGGTCCTCGCCTCCGTTCCACACGCGGTGATTCCCCAGGCATCTGAACTCATTTATAAGGGTCTCGAAGATCATGATCCATTTGTTCGCCTGAACGCCGTGGCGGCCCTTAAAAATCTCCCTCCTCTTTTTGAGCCCATCAAAGAAGAAACCATCCGGAAAGCAAAGAGAATACTGGCTGGAGAGAAAGACGAAAGCGTTCTCCTGGCGATTCAAGCAGTAAAGTAAGAAAGTAACCGGTTCCCAAAAGAAGTGCCTAGTGCCAAGTGCCTGGTGCCTGGTAGCCCTCACCCCGGCCCTCTCCCAAAGGGAGAGGGAGCGCGCATTTTTTAGGTTCTCCCTCTCCCCGACCCTCTCCCAAAGGGAAAGGGAGCGCGCATTTTTTAGGTTCTCCCTCTCCCGCGAGCTCGCGTAGCGGGCGAGTGGGAGAGGGAGCGCGCATTTTTTAGGTTCTCCCTCTCCCGCGAGCTCGCGCAGCGGGCGAGTGGGAGAGGGCCGGGGTGAGGGTATCCGGGAACCGGGAACTGGGAACTTACAAAAGGTTGGCGATAAATTCTGAGAGATGAAATATTTTTATGTTCGGATATTTTTCCCGGAGGCCGAATTCAATTTGGGTTAGGCAGGAAGCGCTGGAAGTGACGACGGTTTGACATTTGGTTTTCGCGATATTTTTAATTTTGGCGTCTAGAACCCCTTGCGACATGCTGGGATGGACCAAGCAATAGGTGCCTCCGCCTCCGCAGCATTGATCCGAGTCCGCGATGGGGACCAACTGCAAACCAGGGACCCCCGCCAATATCTGCCGGGGCGGCTGAGTTATTTTTTGCCCGTATTGGGCTTTGCAGGGGTCGTGGTAAGCCACCGAGCCTCCCGTCCATTTTGTTTTCTTAAGCAGATCCAAGATCCCGAATTGAATGAAGAAGCTCGACATTTCCCGGACTTTTTGAGAAATGGTATAGGCTTTCTCATACATGATGGGATCGTCTTGGAAAAACTTGTGATAGTCTTTGAAGTGCGCCGTGCAGGAGGAGTCGTCGGTCAAAATGGTTTCAAACCGGCCCCGTTCCATCCGTTCTATGTTGGCCGAGGCAATCTTTCTCACCGCGTCCAGCGCGCCGTAACTCGCCGCGGGCAAACCGCAGCAGGTGGTCTCAGGAATAATAAATTCGATTCTTAATTTCTCGAGAATTTTAATCGTAGACAGCCCGATACTGGGTCTTAAGTATTGGCTCCCGCACACGGGCAAAACCGCCACTCGGGGCCTGGAAGGCCGAACAGCGATTTTCTCCTTTAATTTGTCCGGAATCCTTTTGGCCTGCTTTGTCATCTGCGAAAAACGATGTTGAGCCTCAAAATATTCCGTTTCTTCTTTTCGAAAACTCCGTTCCAGAAACCTCTGGGCTTCAGGCCGATCTTGAAGAAACCGAATCGACACCTTATTAACCAGAATGTCCGCGGCCTCTATCCCGGGGAAAAACCGTTTCAAAATGCCCGTTTTTCTGAGAAGCCAAGAAAATCCTAAACTTTTCCCGATGAATGAAATCTTTAAAATCCAATACAGAAACAGGGGATTTGGAAGCAAAATATTAAATGCGAATTTCATCCAAAAATTTGGTTTCCCGGCCCGGTTCAAATAATCCCGCGCTTGGATCATTAAATGCGCGGTCGGAACTTCAGCGAAACAAATCGTTGTGCATTCCCCGCATAATAGACACGTGTCAATTATTTCCCGGGCTGAGGCCGGATCCGGAACTTTTCCGTCCATGATGGCGCGGAATATCTGGTTCCGTCCCCTGGGAGAATGAGATTCGGAGCCGGTGAAATTGTAGGTGGGGCAATAAGAAACACAAAATCCACAGCGGTTACAGGCGATGACCGAGGATTCATGGTTTTTTTTGAGTTCTGAAATCAATTTATAAGCGTTTAGATCTTCCGGCATAAATATTTAATCCAGCCAAAACTTCTGTTGAATTTTTTTAATTTCATCGTCCCCCTTCATTGCGTTCAATGAAAATATCTTTCGAATGTCGTCTTCCGTTAAAAGCGTCATTCGTGGAGAAAGAATTTCTTGCGGGTCGAATGTTTTTTTAATTTGTTTGTGAATTTCGCGGAAAACAAAGGGCTGTGTTTTTTCGCTTTTCAAATCCGCATGCGGAAAAGGGAACAATCTGAACGTTACATCGCAAATAATGCCCAGGGTTCCCCAGGAGCCAATCATCAATTTGGCGAGATCGTATCCGGCCACATTTTTCATGGTTTTCCCGCCGAAATTCACCATCTCGCCTGTGGACAGAAGAACACGCATGCCCAAAATCAAATCCCTCAAAGCGGGCTTGACGCTCGATTTGGTAGCCACCACCCCGCCCACGGTCCCGCCGCCCGCCACCCAGAGGAACTGGCCTTCCGCTTCGAGTTCGGCCTTAACTTTGTCAATGA
>JAKLIS010000100.1 GCA_022709485.1 Elusimicrobiota bacterium
CGCTCAATGGCCGCCGAATTCGGGTTTCCAAAGAAAAGCAGATATCAAGATCCCTTTTCATCACGGGTTTTCCATACGATCACAATAAATTTGCCAAGAAATACGCCGAAATCTTAATTCCATTTTTAAAGAAGACCGCGGATATTCGGCGATTCGGCGCCGCGGCCATTGACTTGGCATGGATCGCCTCCGGACGAAGCGAGGGATATTTCGAATATCATCTAAATCCCTGGGATGTGGCGGCAGGTTATCTATTGGTAAAAGAGGCGGGGGGAGAAGTGACAGATTTTTCTGGTAAGCCCTTGGAGATTCGATCCCCTATTGAAACCCTGGCTTCAAACGGCGTTTTGCATTCTCAAGCGGTTAGGATGCTCCAGGCGCGCTTCGGCTTTTGAGTTTTCGATAGTTTGAAAACCTATCCCCCAAACCTAATTTGGCCTTTCAGTCCCCCTGTTTGAATTTAAGAGAATCTTAACCAAATCTTAAGGAATTCTTAATCCCGCCTGATCCATACTATGTTTAAGGAAAAAGCCAAGAAGGCAAAATTTCCTTTTCCTTCTACGAGGGGGTCAGATTAGGTTAGGGGTCTGACCCCCTTTCTTTTGGAGGAAACGGCTAACCCGCGTTCACTTCTTCTAGAGTCGGAATCCTCTCCCAAATTATTTCCTTCCCAACCTCTTTGGTTTTATAAATGACATTCACCAATTCTTTCGGAGAAAACCATAATTTAATTTCTCTCTCGGCTTCGAGAGGAGTGGCAGAAGCATGAAGAACGTTTTCCATGGTCCCTTTTGTCGTTATTCGGCCAAACATGGCCCGAATAGTGCCGGCGTCAGCTTTTTCTGGGTTTGTATTGCCGGCCAAATCTCTAATTTTCTGGATGGCATTTTCGCCTTCGTACACGAGGGCCAAAACCCTTTCCGGGCCGTTGTTGCTGTGCAACTGTCCGGTGATGTATTTAATAAGCTCTTCATAAAAATGTTTCCCTTTATGCTGAGCGTAATGATCTTCGGCCAGTTTTTTATCAACGCGCAATAATTTCGCGCCGGCAAGGAAGAGTTTCGAATCTTCTAATTTCGTTAAAACCCGGCCCATGATCGATCTTTTCATGGCGTCCGGTTTGATCAATACAAGTGTTTGCTGCAAAGCCATAGAGTCTCCTTCTTAAATAAACTCCCTTTTAGATTCCCCTTAAAATAAGCGGGGCCCTTACGAAAAAAGCATCTTGGATCCTGACCACTTAGATTTGAGCGGTGGGGAGCGCGAAAGGCTTGAATTTTAGCAGTTTCGAGACGTGGGGCAAGAGGTTAGGCGGCCTCGCCGAAGTCTTTTGCCGGGGTAATCGTATCAGACCATCTTTCCGGGACGGGACCTTGATAAAAATTATAGAAGAGCTGCAGAGCCTTTTTTTGCTCTTCCGATGGTTCCGGGCTCACGGAGGCATTGAAAATATCCATCAATGTATAAGGGCTTAACTCGATAATTTGGGACATTTCGCATTTTTCTAAGAAATCCGCGGCATGGACTTGGATGAAATTGGCCGCGTTCATTCTAAACAGGGCGTCCGTGCATTTGGGATCAAAATGACCTCCCGTTTCTCTCTTTATGATGGCGATGGCGCCGTCGATAGGCATGGCGGTCCGATAGTGGCGCTTGGAGGTGATGGCGTCTAAAACGTCCGCCACCGCCAGGATTCTGGCCAACAGAGGAATATCATCTCCCTTAAGTTTATTCGGGTAACCCCCGCCGTCATAACGCTCATGATGGCTGGACGCGATAAGAGGAATGTCCGCCAAAGAAGATTTAAATTTAAACTTTGAAAGAATTTCAAAAGTGCCTCTCGCGTGGCTTTGAATCATTTCGTATTCCTGAGAAGTTAAAGATCCTTCTTTTGTGAGGATGGTCTCATGAATTTCAATTTTTCCCAAGTCATGCAGAAGGCCCGCGTATCTCAACTTTTCCAATTCCTTGGGGGATAAATCCATGGACTTTCCGATCTCTTGGGCGTATTGAGTGACCCGGAAAGAGTGACTGTAAGTCAGAGGGTCTCTTTGGTCGATGGCGATGGCCAAAACTTCCAAGGTTGATTCGAAATTCTTTTTTAATTCCTCATAAAGATTTTTGAGGAGCTTGTGTGCGTCTTTTAGCTGCCCGGTTCGCTCTTCCACCTTTTTTTCCAATTTGGTTTTCCACTCGATAAGCGCCGCCGACATGGCCATGTTTTCCTCTTGAAGCCGTTTGTGTTCGATGGCTTGGTTCAAAAGGTTTTTGATCTGTTCAATATTGGCGGGCTTTAACACATAAGCCGTGGCGCCCGCGTTTAAAGCCGCGATGGCGTAATCTGGTTCGGCGTAGCCCGTCATCATGATGACGGTAATATTGGGATAAACTTGTTTTAATTCTTTCAGAACGTCTATCCCGGTTATATCGGGCATTTTGATATCCAGGAGCGCGGCCGTTAACTCCTCTTGTTCCTGAACGCATTTTTCAACCACAGACAATGCGGCAAGACCGCAATCGGCTGAAACCACCGCGAACCCGGATTTTTTAAGAATGCTTTCCATCGTAATGCGCTGGCCATGATTATCGTCGACGAGTAAGATTTTATTGGTAGACATATTATTTTTCCTCTTTGTTTTGATTGAAATCCATTGGGATTCTGACGGTGAATCGCGAACCTTTTCCCTTTTGGCTCACGACTGAAATCTTGCCGCCGGCCTTCTCTACGATGTTGTTGCAAATGGCCAAGCCGAGCCCGGTGCCCTGGGCTTTGGTGGTGAAAAGCGGCTCAAAAATTTTTGTAAGAAAATCAGGATCAATTCCAACCCCTGAATCTTCGAACTCTACGTTGATGAAACTTTCTTCTTTCTCTTCTTTGCCGATTGAGGCCACCTCGAGAGTCGTGATTATTTTGAGGACTCCCCCATGCGGCATGGACTGCATCCCATTATTGGCCAGATTGCAGAACACCTGCTTCATCCGATCTGGATCCACAAAGGCGATGGGAAGATTTTGGTCAAGGTCCAATTCGATTCTTAGATTGTCTGGGACTAAGAGAATTTTCGGCAGCTGCCGGACAATTTCGTTGATTTGTGTTTTTCGCGGTGAAAGCGTCACGACTCTCGAAAAATCGAGGAGCTCTCCGATGATGGTCACCGACGTGTCCACCTCTCCTTCGGCCAGCTTCAGGATTTCTTTTAAATGGGGGTCCACTTCCAAAACAGGGCTGTTTGCAAGAGATGTTTTTATGTAATAAAGGGCATTTTTTATGGCTCCCAGTGGATTCTTCAGCTCGTGGGCCACGTTGGCGGCCAGCCTTCCGATACTCGAAAGGCGGTCGCTTTTAATAAGTTTTTCCTGAAGTTCTTTTTCTTTTTGTTCGGAAATCTTGAGGTCGGTGATGTCCCGCAAGGCGGCCTGAATAACCTGGCGGCCCCCATAAGAGAGGATCTTGCTGGATTGTGAAATATGACGAACAGTTGAGTCTTTTTTTTGAATCTTTATTTCTTGATCTTCAACTCGGCCTTCCCCGACAAGCTTTTTGACGGCCTCCGCGATTTTTGAGTGGAATTCCGCCCTACACAGATCGAAAACGTTCATTCCCAATAGTTCCTGTTTGGTGTATCCGCTTAGTTCCGAGGCGGCCATATTCATATTGAGGAATGCCCCCGAATCTGGATCAACGATGAAAATGGGAACGTTGGAGTATTCAAATAAATTTTGATATCGGTCTTTGGTCTGTTTAAGTTGATCCAACGCCTCTTCAAGTTCTCTCCCTAAATTGTCTTCTTTAAATAAGGCGGCCAAATCATTGACGGGGTTTTCATGGCTTGAGAATTTATGCCCCGAAAATTGACATGACTTATAACCTTGGGCCCGGCATTTTTCTTCTTCAAATAATATGGGTTCTCCAAAGCGCGCGCTAAAAAAACCGGTGAGATATCCGGCCAAGTGGTGACATTGAGGAGCAGGAGCCGCATTGTCATTGAGGTAAATATAGGCTTCGGCTTCCAATGAACGAGGCGTCGAATAACTGAGCGCTTCTTCTGAGGGTGGTTCCTTTTTTAGGGCGATTAAAGCGAGGCCGTCGGATTGGCCGCAGGAATATCCCCAACGAGTGATAAGAGCCGCCGCCCTTTTTACGCCCAAGGTCCAGGCGAGTTCCCGCTTAAGACGACAGAGTTCTTCCACATTCAACGGGAGGATTTCATTTTGATTCCATTTAATGAAATCATGGGGCGGATTTGTGGCCGCCTTTCCCGAATCCTCATTTAATTTTTTTATTTCGAGGGACATATTTTTCCTGTTCTTATGTAAATAGAAGGATCGACATCGAATCCTTGTTAGATAAATGAGGTTGGTCATTTAAGTGAATATAAATATCGGCGGTATTCATTCCAACCATGGGCATACCCGGAATCAAAGTTTCTCCGACTTGAAATATCGATTCCCAATCTTTGGAATCGACCACATCTTTAGCGCAATTTGAAAAAACAATCCCGATGGCCGGCTTGGATTTTGTTTGTGCAAGGGCCTTCCTTATAATTGTTTTTGCCGCTTCCGCGTAAATTCCTTTATGATTTTTAAATTCGCTTAAGTTGATCGAAGCAATTCCCCAGGTTTCCTGAGTAAGAAACTCTATGGCCACCAGTCCCGGTTGGATATGGCGGTCTTGGCTTATAAGAGGCGTGTGGGTTAAAAGAGCGGAATTGATGGCGATCACTTGAGTAAACAGGCCGGCTTCGAACCTCCCCTTCCGAGCGGTGGAAATCGCCTCTTCGCTATTAAAATTTTCAAGGAGAATCAGATATCGGTTTTCATACGATTGTGGATCGTTTCCCCTTTTTGATTTCAACTGAGTGAGGACGGACGAAATAGCGGCCATATCGGAATGTCCATTTTTTAAATGGGATGCAATCGACACTTTTGATTCAGACGAATGATAAAGGAAAACTGCGGAAACATCGGAAGAGGTCGAGTTGTTTGTTACAACTTGAGTGGATGGGAATCCGACCAGGGATTCTTCGCCGATGACAAGCCGGGTCCCTTCGATGAAGTCCTGGAAGTGGACATCGCCCGGTCCGACGGCAATGGCTAAGTGAATGGAGCCGGAATTCAGTAGTTGCTTCGCCGCTTGTGCGGCTTCACGGCCGCCCTGAAAAGCGTCGACGTGATGGGCCATCCCCATGGTGATAATTGTTTTTTTATCCGTAGCGTGGTTTGCCATATGCTGATAATAAGGATGAAGCCATTCAGAAATGGTTTCAAGACTTTAAACAAAGTGAAATTCTTGGACTTTCACTTGAATTCCTTTCAATTTGCATCTAAATTTAGAGTAGATTTGTATGGCAATCTATTGTTTCGCGATCGTGGGAGTGGTGGCGCTTTTGGGTTTGTGGGTTTGGGCCCGAATTCAAGCGTATCGAACTCAAAATAAAGCTCTTCACACAGCGCTTGAATCCAGTCAGAAAGCCTTGGATCGGCAGAATTCTCAAATCAATATCTTTCTTACTTCCCTTCCCAATTTGCAATCTCTCATCATGGAGCCTCATCTCACAGAGACGTGGAAGACAACTTGTCTCGACGAGGCGCGCGCTATGGTTCGGGCGGATGGCGGCAGTTTTTGGAAATTTATCGATAGAGATCAGGACCTCATTCAGGAAATTGTTCAAGGGCAGGACCCCTTAGTACGGGAAAAAATTTCCAGGGCAGATATGGAAACCCACGAAGTGGGGAAGGCGGCCATCCAAAAAACACCCGTCCTGTCTACAAGCTCTAAAGATTTTTCACAAAACCATAGCGTGGTGGCCGTGCCTCTTATCGTCGGGGGAAATTTATGGGGGGTTTTTAGGCTTGTCCAATTGGGTGCAGAGAGGCTCGGCCAAAAAGAATCCGAATTATTAAAAGTGTTTTTCA
>JAKLIS010000101.1 GCA_022709485.1 Elusimicrobiota bacterium
TTTATGAAACAACCGCCGACTCCCTGGGGACCAACATCCCATGGAACGCTCAAAATGACAACGGCAAAAAAGTGGCCTCGGGAGTATATTTTTATTTGATCACTGACCCTTCCGGCCACAAGAAGAAGGGCAAACTCGCCATTATCCGCTAACGCCCCGTCTTACAATAATAGGTTGATTTTTCGCATCATTTAACATTTTTATTCTTTCTACGCCCCCCTTTTTATTCTTGGCACTTTCTCCGAGAAGTCAACAGTTTGTCATCGGTCAACCTTAGGCTATGAGTATGAAAAAGACACCGATGAAAATCATGGGAAAAGCAGTGGCCGCCGGAATGTTAATTTGTTCCCTCGCGTCTCTGGTGTCAGCGGCCGGCACCTCATCGGCGCAATTTTTAAAGCTCGGCGCGGGCGCCCGAGCCGCCGCTCTCGGCCAATCTTTCACCGGCATTGCCGATGACGTCACCGCCACCTACTGGAATCCCGCGGGCTTAAGCCAGATCCAAACCCCCCAACTCTCTTTAATGCAAAACGCCTGGCTCATGGACTCCCAGTATCAATTCGCCGGGTTTGGAATGCCAACGGCTCATGGCGCTTGGGGTGTCTCAGTTCAACGGGTGGACTTTGGTTCCATCGACCAATATACAGCCGCCGACGTGAAAGACGGGTCTTTTGAAGCCAATTCCTTGGCGGGGGGCTTGACTCTCTCGGGGAAAATTTCGGACCGGTATCACTGGGGTTTGACTGGAAAATTCATCCAGGAATCCATTGAAGAAGAGAAGGCGTCCACTTTCGCGGGCGACTTCGGGATTTTATTTAACCAAGATATTTTCACCTTCGGGTTGGCCGTTCAGAATATGGGTCCCGGACTTAAATTCGTCGAGGAATCTTATCCCCTCCCCCAAACTATTCGATTGGGAGCTTCTTCGAAACTATTTGAAGAAAAAGTCATTGCCGTTATTGAAGCCTCCAAGCCCAACGATGACGATCCTTCCATCCACGGCGGTTTGGAGTTCAAAGTCCTTCCAGCTTTTCAGATTCGGGGCGGATATCATGTTACACCAGGAAATCAGTTAGACGTGGACGGGTTGACGAACCTCTCGGGCGGCTTTGGACTCAGCCTCGGGAAAATGACGTTAGACTACGCTTTCCTTCCATTCGGAGACCTCGGCAGTGCTCATCAAGTCTCTCTCCTCCTCAAATTCCGTTAATCTAAAGTGAAAATCAACAGTTAACAACAGGCTTTAAACTGCTTCCTGATTTTCACCTCGAAATCTCGGTGTATTCTAATTATGAATAATTAATGACAAGGTTGAAATTTGCGTATTGGGAACCCAAACTTAGAATATGAAGTGTACAGCAGAATCGAAATTTAAGAAGGTCATCGTTTTCACCATTTCCCTGATGGTGGTTCCAACCATTTGGGGGTCGTTTGAACCCCTGCCCTTGGGGGGCCGCCCCGCCGGGATGGCTGAGGCGTATTCTGCTATCGCGGACGATGTTTTCTCTCTTTACTATAACCCAGCCGGCGTGCTTCAAGTAACCCGTCCTGAAATCGGGACTTATTATTCACGCCTTTTTATGGGCCTTTCGGACAATTCTGAAATCAGCCGAATGTTTTTAGGATACGCTCAACCCTTGGGAAAAACCGGGAAAAATGGAAGCGCCGGGGTGAGCTACTTTTCTCTTGACCTGCCTGGACTCTACAAAGAAGAGGGGTTTGGATTAACATATGGAAAAGAAATAAAACATCTTTGGAACCTGGGCGGCACCGTTAAGTTACTGAATAAAAAAATTGGGTCGGACGATTATACAGACAACGCCATCGACCCCATTTCGGGAGCCCCGACAAACGCTCCGGATCCTTTGCTGGCCTCGGGCCGAGATGCGTCTTCTTTTGGGCTTGATTTTGGGTTCCAATATCGGCTTTCGAGATCTTATGCCTTGGGAGGATGCGCGAGAAATTTCAATTCTCCAGATTTGGGACTCGGATCTGAAAAAGATCGCGTCCCCGCGGTTTATACAATGGCCCTGGCCAGAGTATTAAGAACCGGGTCCATCGATTTTGAAGTCATGCAATGGAAATCCGTTGAAAATAACGTGCGCTTTAATTTGGGCGGTGAGAAATGGTTCAACAATGGATTCGGGCTAAGAGCCGGCGGAGGATTGGGATCCCGCAATTATTCGGCTCTGTCGTTTGGCGCCAGTTATAAGCTCGAATCTCTTCAATTCGACTACGCCTCGGTTTTGCCGCTGCAAGGAGTCGAAGGAACCATGGGGATGCAGCAGATCTCCATGATTGTGAGGCTTGGAAAACCACCCATCGATCCCCTGGAACAACAGCTGATCCGGGAGAAGGAAGAAAGGATTCGGGCCGAGACGGAAGCCCGATACGCGAAAGCGGAAAGAGACCGTTTGAAAGCCCAAATCTACGCCATGACCGGCGAAAAAACGCAAATGGAAAAACAGCGTGAGGAAGAAGCCGCCCAGAAAGCCCTCCAAGAAGCGGAAAAGCAAAAATCAAGGGTCGTTCAACAAGCGCCAGGCCAGGATAGCGGACGTCGGGAAACGTTGAATCAATACGCGCAAGCCTTGGCGGATTATAACCGGAAAGTCCAGGCCGGAATAAGCTTGAGAGAAAAACAGGATATTCTCCGCAATATCATCGGCAAATACCGCGGAGCCGGAGTGGACGTTTCCACGGTGGACCGAGAATTAAAGAGCCTCAATGTTGAAGAAGCTCGGGCGAAGAAGGATTTCGACCTCTCGATGAACTTCTATAAACGCCTTGTCCAACAGGGAGCAAGCGTCGATGATAGACGGGGAATGTTAAGACGCATAATAGAGAAATACAAAGGGACGGGCATCGACATCAAATCAGCGCTGGATGAACTGGAGTCTTTGAAGTAATATTTTAAAGTCATACGGATTGAAATGCGAAAGGAGAATCAATGAAGAAAACTGGAATTATTGCCGCATTCATAATTCTAGTCGTTGGGATAAATTTTCCAAAGGGAGAAGCTTCCCAGTCTTTTGGAGGCATCACTCTTTTGGAGATTACCCCCCGCATCATCACTCCCAATGGGGACGCCATGAACGATGCCGCCTTCTTTCGTTTCGACAGCACCCTCACCGGAATTCCGCTTGACGCCAACATCTTTGATATCACCGGCGCCAAAATATCCGGCATCTCTTTGGATTCATCTGAGACCGCTCTCCGGTGGGATGGGAAAGACGATGGAGGCCATGCGGTTCCATCAGGTATTTATATTTATTGCATCACCATCGGCCAGAAAAATGCCACTGGCACTGTCGTCGTGGCTCGCTGAAATCCCCAATTAACCTTTAGATGATTTTTCCTCTCTTACTCATGCGCCCGCCACTTGCTTTGCCCGCCAGATTATTGCAGGTTTTACCCATGTTTTTTAAAAAATTGCCGTTTACGCCTGTCCGTTCGCGCCATTTAAAAGCAACGGGGCTCCTAATTTTAATTGGGGCCGTTCTCATTTCCCCGGAATTATTTTCCGCCCAGAAAAAGCGATATCCCAAAATCTCAAGAATCACCCTTCGAACAACGGATGTTTTTGATTTTGCCACCGCGCCCTACTTGAACAAATTCCCATATAACTTCATCAACCTCCTTCACACACAAACCAAAGAGGACGTTATCCAGCAAGAACTTCTATTCAAAGTGGGAGAACCCGCAGACCCTTTTCTTATTCAGGAAACAGAGAGAAATCTACGCGCCCTTCCCTTTATTAATGCCGCCCGAATCGCCCAGTTCCCCCAGCGAGACGGAACGGTGGCTTTGGTGGTCTATGTGAGCGACTCCTGGACCACTGAACCCTACGCCTCCATCGGCGGCGCCAATGCCATCGATAAAGTCAAAATCGGATTTAAAGAGAAAAACCTTTTTGGGCGAGGGAAACAGATGGAGTTTTCCTATGACGACAAAAACGATTACGAAAAAATTCTTCGTTATAAAGATCCGCGTTTATTCTCAAGTCGTTGGCAGCTGGAAGCCGAAGAATTGAAAAGCCAAAAAGGCACGGGAAGAAGCTTTGATATCACACATCCCTTCTTTTCCGCGGACACGCGCTGGTCGGCCATTGGCTCTTATACTCAATCCGATACCACCCTCCAGGAATTAGATAACAGTGTTCTGGTTTCAGAATTTGAACAGCATAAGGAAACGACTGAATTTGGCGCGGGGTTAAAAATTGGCTCCGGCCGGCGAATCGTTAACAGGTCGGGATTCCGATATAAGTTAAACAAGGCGTGGTATTCCAAAAATGAGAACACAAATCCGGACATGCCTGTCCCGGAAAAATCAACGGAAAAAATTGTCTTTTTAGACTGGTCCACCACCCGCAATAAATTCCTCAAACTGAGGCGAATTGACAAGATGACCCGCGTTGAAGACTTCAACCTCGGACCCAGTATTGCTTTTTCTCCAGGTCAGTCCGTCCACGCCTTAACTGGGCGTGATAACACTCTTTATTTAGAAACAGTTTATGATCAAAACCTTTATTCTCCGGAACGATATTTTTTGAAGACCCATCTTTCATATTCTGGCCGGAACACGACCCGCAAGGAAGAAAATGAAATTTACGCCCTCGACGCGCGGTATTACCACCTGACCCTTCCAAATCAGACGCTAATTTTTCGCTCTCAGATCCAATACGGTAACAAACTTGATCCGGATGTGGCGCTCACAGTGGGCTCCAAAAATGGCTTACGCGCCTTTCAACAAGAAGAGCGGGTGGGGGCGAAAAGCCTTCTCTTTAACGTGGAAGATCGCCTATTTCTCATTGATGAATTGTGGAGCCTTTTTTCCATTGGAACTGTGGCTTATTTCGATTCCGGATACGCCTGGTCAAAGGGGCAAAGTATCGACTTGACTGATATGCTCAATGACATCGGGGTGGGACTTCGCGTGGGCATGACCCGATCCTCGCAAGAAATTATCGCTCGAATGGATTTTTCATATCGTCTTAATAAATCTCGAAATAAAGAAAATGAATGGGTGCTTTCGTTCGGGTCGGGCCAGGCGTTCTAAGAAAGTTCCCAGTTCTCAGTTCCCGGTTCCCAGTTAAAAAAGTGCCTGGTGCCTGGTGGCTGGGTGGTAAGAATTTAAGCCGTCATTCCCGCTTTCGCGGGAATGACGGTCACGCACACTATGCACTAGGAACTAGGCACTTGGCACTTCTTTAAAAGCCGTTTTCCGACTTCCAGGCGCTGTACCAACTTTCCAAGTTATTAAATTTTCCTGGGTAGGCCGCCGCCAACGCTTGATTTATAGAAAGACCCGGCTTTAACCCTTTTACAAAAAGAGAAAAATTGAGAGTTCCCCCTTTATCTAACAGAAAATCCGTCATGCTGGCGGCGGTTTTATACCAGAGGTCGACCTCGGCTTGAGTGGCTTGAAAAGGGTTAAAAGTGATGATTTTTTGAAGTGAAAACACAGTCGAATCCGACAGCGTTTCTCGCCACTCTGATTTTCTACCGGCAGGAGAATTTCCAGAATCAAAATCCGCTTCGACATTCATGGCAAGCCCTTCGTTTAAAAACCGGAGGTTCCTCACCCGTCCCCCTAAAAATTCAGAAAAGATGAGATGGGAAATCTCATGGGCCAATACGGTCGCCAAATCAGACTGTTCAAAGGAGAAAATCTCACGTCCGGTGTTCAACCCCCCGGACCATTCCGGTTGCCCTGTCTTTTTCAAGAACTCTTGCTTGGATCGATAAACGACAATTCTGTAATTGGACTTCGGTTTAAAAGAATAGAGAGCCGTTTTCTCCATTATTTTTGAATAAATTTTTTCTGAAACATCCACGACAAAGTTTAATATATATAAAAGTGTTAGTATTATCCAAATTCCTAATGTTAGTAAAGTTATTTT
>JAKLIS010000102.1 GCA_022709485.1 Elusimicrobiota bacterium
ACCACCTCTTCAATCAAACGCCCCAACTCCCCCCTTTCCTTCGTCACCAAGACGCTTCCTTCTTGGATTCGCGCGATATTCAAGAGATCCTGCACCGCTCCTTCCAAGCGGTCGGCGTTATGTTGAATCATTTCCAGATAATCCAAAGACTTGGCGCTTTTCTCCGGCGATGCCTGCGCCAAGCCCAAGAGAACATCCACCGAGCTTTGAATGACGCCCAGAGGGCTTTTGAGCTCATGGGCCAGGCCCGACGTCAAATTCCCTTTCAGCCAAAAACTATGCCGGACCAAATTGGCATAGATAAAGGGCCCCAGAGAAAACACAAATCCAATAAAAAGACTTAAGCCCAGGATAAAAGGCCAAGGCCGCGCCGCCATTTGGCTATTTAAGGGACCCATCAACATATAGAAGGCAGGAATAATAAGAAGAAGGAGAAAGAAATAAATCAACGCGATGAGAGAGAGTTTTTTGAGGAACAGATTAATGTCAAAAAGCTGATGGCGCACAATTCCATAGGCCGTCACCAAAATCAAAAATGTCAGGGAAATGTATCCAAAGGGATACATTTTGAGCCCCATTTTGATGAAGAAATCAACCGACCCCGTGTAGGCGAAGAGAAAACCGATAAAGACGATTTTGGAGGTGTGTTGGAGTTTTTTCGAGTACATCCCCCGCCATCCCCGATAAAAATTTCGAAATGCCAAAAACGCGTACCAGAAGAAAAAAGCGATGAGACAGATGAAAAACAGATATCCCCAGAAATCTTTGTTGTAAGCGTAGAAACGGCCCCAGGAATTAAAAGTGGGATAAGTTATTGTTTTTTGAAGAAGAATAAATACGGAGCCTAATATTGCCCCTAAAATGAAACTTAGGTGAATAGTTCTTTCTTTATTTGGGATGTTCAATAATCGGACGCTCAATAAATGAACCGAAGGAGAAATGAAGGGGATACCAAGGACATAACCAAAGGCAAGAAAGAAATTCGCAGGCCCGCCTGACTGGAGGAGGGACATTATCCCAAAAGGCACCACCCAAAAAAAACCAGATAGTGTGACGATAAAAAAAGCCCGGTTAATAGGAGATTTTGAGTCTTTCGATAAAACCAAGAAACCCATAAACAGATTGAGCATGCCTGCAGTGATGCTTAAAACCCCATGCAACCCATGCCCGAATATTTCCCCCATCCCCATTTAGTTATCCTTTAAATATTCACTTTTCAGATTTTGGAAGTAGTCATTTTACTTGGCTTGATCCCACCATTGCGGCTGATTTGCATGGTCGAAAACATAACGGCGCTTTCCTGTGGCCACATGAACAACATAAAAGCCTAAATCCTTCATGAATGGCCCAAATGCCTCATATAAAATCCATTCCCCATCAGGGGACCATACAGGAGAATATTCCCTGGCTCTTGTCAGATTTTTAACCTGTGTGGGGTTCTCTCCATTCACATCAACCACATAGAGGTCGTCCTTCCAGGCCATCACAATCCGCTTATCGTCCGGAGATAAATCGATCATCCGCACATTCGGAAAATCCCCCACCTGGTGGATCTCTGTCCCCTCCATATTCGAACGAAAAAGAGTTGACCCACCCCCCGTCCCGCCAATGAAAACATAGCCGGATTTGTCTTTTAACCAACAGGTGTCGCCAACTCCCCTTAATCCTTTTTCCTTTACGCCCATTTGCTCGATAACCTTATCTGGATTGTTAACATCAACTCGAAAAAAGAAAAAATCTCTCGTCTCGTTGGGATGGTAAAACCGGGCTACGAAGCTAAACCCGGAACTATCAGGCAGCCAAGATAAATTGCCAATTTCATAACCCAAACCGCCAAAAATTCTCTTTTCTTCAGTTCCCCCTACAGGCACTAGAAATAGAAACCCTTCTTTTGGCTTTAAGAATTCCTCATTTTCAACATAAATAATCCATTTCCCATCTGGAGAAAGCCGGCAGTAACTGGTTCTTTGATGCTGGGGCTCAGCCAAACTAATTTCTTTTTTCGTCTTTAGATCGTAAGCCGTCAAACGGTGAACGAATTTCCCCATTCGATAATCTGGGCTTTTCCGGCCCAACCCGAACAGGGGAAGGTCCATCCCAATTAAAAAGCCAATGCAAACCAATACTCCTAATGCTTTTTTTGATTTAGCCATAAAGCCACTTCCTCCAAATATTTCTCTACTGCATGTGGACTTGAGTTTCCCGGATCGATTCTACTTTCCGGCGCTTTCGTCCGCAAAATATTTCCCGTCCCTTTCCCAAACCGGAAATTGAGACTTAACCCCATTCTTTTTCCGTCTTCCTGAATACCTATATTAGTGACTAGGTCTTTTTCATGAGCCACGACAATATTGGCCCCCTTGTACCAATTCTTCTCTATTCCCGGGGCGCCGACGAAACCAAATAGATCCGATTGGATTTCGCTTTCATGGGCTTTAACAAAAGGCCCACCTCCGCTATAGGCGATAACGGCCTCGTAATTATTCGCCCCAATTTGACCAAGCAAATTCTGGCTCGCCACCGACCAACCCGCCCGGTTAAACATCACATAAATCACATCGGCAAAAAAGTTACCGGTATAAACAGGGATCGGATCAATTTCATCAAAAATGGGTTCTAGGAGGGAATCGGTTAAAGCTCTTTTTGTTCTCTCATCCCAATGTACTCGGAAATATTTTGGATTTCCATTTTTATCAACCCCTTTCGCTTCTGTCACACCATTGTTGATTCCAAGAAATAACCCGATTTTTTTGTTAGGGTTTGGCCGGCTAAGGTCCCAAATATCAGAGTTGGTAAATCCCCATCCATGTCCCAGCGACCAATTCGAAAGTTTTTCTCCGAATTCTTTAACAGTTCTAAATGGGATCTTTTCCAGAATATACCCCGCCCAGCTGGCTGGAATGGCGGTTAATGAATTCCAAGTATCTCTGAGGGCATCTTTCATTCCTGCTTTATCACCCATGAAAACATAATCCACCAGCCGCCCAAGATTTCCAAGAACGCTGACCCCCTGAACGAAAGGCTTAACCAAAACTCCAACGAGCGCTTGGTTCACCTCCCTTCCCGCCTTTGCCCAAAACCCTTTCTCCATTCCTGTCGCCATTTCTTTTCCTGAAATGTCATCTACTTCCACCTTAATGCCCAATTCCTCTTTTCCCATGAGGTTTAAAATGGTCTGAAGCGTCCCCACTTGTTGAATGGAGAGGGTGCCGTCTTCATTAATTTTGAGAGGGGCGTTGGGGATGTCCACACCGTTTAATCGCATGGCGGTGTTGGGGCCTAGAAGAAGTGGGACAGGCAAATTGTCCCTTAAAAGTTTGAAGCTTTCAAAAGGGTCCTGGCCTTCAATGGGAGTCCAAGTGATCGCCGCTTCGGTTCCGGCGTTGTCTTTTAAATTGACTGAGATGGACTGCGGCTTCCCGTCTTGTTCTCTCGGACACGTCACTTTAAAAGCGATTTTTTCTTTTCCTTGCTTTAGGTCACCGCTATAAGAAGTGATGAACCGCTGGAAATTGGATTCATTCTTGATTTCGTTGATTTTTACTTCTGTTTTGACGGACTCCCCTTCAACACTTCTAAATGTCCATTTCTCATTAAATCCACTTATGAGTTCTTTGGGCGGATCCGGCGGCCGGATGGCTTTGAGAGTTCCATCGTTGGCGCTTTTACCCCCCATTCCCATCCCAGCCATATTTTCCCGCTGATAGAACTCTAAAAATTTCTGATGCCGATCGTTCTTTATCCCTTTCTCATCCCGCCGCTCACGGGTGAGTTGATTTCCCTGGCTATCTTGGAACGTCTGGCGAAAAGCGGATGGCGTGAGAAGGCCCGGCTGGAATGACATTTTCTCCAAATCCATCTTCACTGTTTCAGGTTTCTCTACCCCTTCCACGCTGAAATGAATATTGGCCGAATACTGGTCAAATACTTTTTGTTCTGGGTTGAAGTGGCTCCCCAAGTTCTCAAAGGTCCAGTTTTCCTTTCCCAAATCCCTCACTTGAATAGAGGGCAACCGGAGTGTTGTTAGGTTCAAATTAAGATCCGGCGACAGCCAGATCCGGGTTTGAATGGCAAAGGGAAGATTAAGATCGTTCAGGTTGGCGGAGAGATTGTATTCAGGGCGAAATGTATTGTACCGGGAGGAATAGGATTGGGGGTTATAACTGTCGTTTCCAGTGGCTTCTTTCAATTCTCCCCAAGGCCATTGAAATAAAAGGCTGAAACTCAAGATGACCCGAATCATTCGCCCTTTCATGGCCTTATTCTAAATGCCCCCATTGAAACCCATGCCCGAATATTTCCCCCATCCCCATTTAGTTATCCTTTAAATATTCACTTTTTAGATTTTGGAAGTTGGTTATCTTTTGGAAAATAATTATTGGTGAGCAAAACCCCAGGCCCCAACCTTTCTTTAATGATTTTTTCACAATCCACAGGGGTTTCGGTCTGTGGGTACCACCATTGAGGCTGAGAAAGGAAATTCTTAGAGGTTATTTTCTTTTTTTTCCCAGTCTCTAAGTTCCAGACCACATATGGCATTTGACGCCCAACATTGCGGTTCCAAATGGCTCCGACCCACTTGCTGTCCGGGGACCAAAAAGGAATCATTTCGTCATCTTTTGTGTTTTCCACCAACCTTGTACCGGATTTTGGATCAAAAATATAAAGGTCCCAATCAATGGGATTAATCATGGCCACCAATGAATTGTTAGGGGACAACAACTCCATATAGTTCCCAGGAGGGAAATCGAACAGTTTTGAGAATTTCTTTTCTCCTAAGCGAATTCGAAAATAAGCATTATTTTTTTCCTCCCCGACGTATTGAGCCGAAAAAACCATGTCTTCTCCATTTTTTTCCCATTTCAAAAGACCAATTCCGTTAAAGTCGCCGACTTTAATTTCAATGGGCCAACCTAAGGCGGTTTCAGGCTGGTAAACCCATATCCCTTTCGGAAAAGCAATTTCCTTGAAAACAATAAATTTGCTATCGGGGCTCCAATCAAAAGTAAAGGTTTTATCCCCTACAACAATTAAGGTATTTTCCAACGTTTCAAGGTCCACAAAACGTAGTTCGTTTAAATCTTCGTCAATTCGAGGATTAAACTCATAAACCAGTTTTTTCCCGTCAGGAGAAAGAAGAGCATTCCCTACATATCCGCCCGGCTTTGAAAGCTTAACGATCCTCTCATTCCCAGTTTCCAAATCAATGATGATATTATCGATGATAAGCTTTCCTTTGAATGTGGGTGTTTTCCCAAAAACAATGGTGCAATGAGAGATTATTCCAACCAGGGCAATAAACATTCCGATTTTTTTATTCATTTAGAGACTCCATGATTTTTATTAGGCGCGGCATGTCAAACATTAAATAATTTTCGAACTTGTGATTTTTAGAAATTTCATAAGGTTTGGGATTTCCCGGTGCCTGCAGACTTTTGATAGCGCTTCCCTTGCCAAATGACCATTGGAACCCAATCCCAGAACCATCCTCCAAAGGAGCCACTCGTGTGACCACTTCGTGTTCAAATTTTGTTTTGGCCGTTGTCTTTGGATTAAATTCCCTATATCGTCCCAAATCCGCCCCTTCGGCTCCGATAAGAGAAACTAGATTTGTATGAATGGAATCCTTATGTCCAAGAATAAAATACCCGCCTGCACTATGAGCAATTGTCATTTCGTAATCTGAATTAACATATTCTGGCAGAACCTTTCTTGAAACGATGGACCACCCACTTCCTTCAAATCCGGAAAAAATAATATCCATGGCAGAAAGACAATAGCGTCCAGCGACCCGAAAGACTGTATCCACGCGCAAAGGCTTATGCCGCCCAAAGCCAGCCCGCAGTAGGCAGGCAGCACGCTCCAGGCGCTTTTCCCTAGACGGGAGAGAAGCAGGAA
>JAKLIS010000103.1 GCA_022709485.1 Elusimicrobiota bacterium
GCCATGACACCCAGAGAAAACGCGTATTCGGAGGGGCTGAACCGTTTGCTCTTTAACACTTTTTCCATTCTCTTGCGGATGGATTTAAGTTGGGCCTTGGCGAATCTTTGATTGGGGACGGCGTCCACTGCCGCGTGAAAGGAATCAATGGCGCCAATCAAATCATTGGATTTTAAAAATCCGTTTCCTTCTTTGACGCGGGCATGGGCCAGTTTTCTTTGCCGGGCCTTCTCTTCGGTTTCAATTTTTCGGAGGCGCTGCTTCACTTTATCGAGGCCGTTCATCGCCGCTTTGTTTTTGGGATTAATCCGCACCACTTCCTCAAAGTACCCCAAAGCCGATTTATTATTGCCGTCCATATAAGCCGCGAATCCTTTGGAAAGAATTTCATCCTCGGGGTTTTTAATGCCGGGAGTGGCCTGAAGAAAAGCAGGTAAAAGGAAAACGATCGCCACACCCGCAAAAATCCCCCGCGTCATTCCCGCGAAGGCTTCTCTCGTCATTCCTGCGAAAGTCCTCCCCGTCATTCCTGCGAAAGCAGGAATCCACAAATTGTCCAGGAAAGTCCGAAGACTGGATTCCTGCTTTCGCAGGAATGACGGGGAGGACTTTCGCAGGAATGACGAAATACGCAGAAATGCCAGAATACGCAGGAATACCGGCGTTCCCAGGAATGATAATTCGGCCAAACCGGCCCGCGATTTATTCTTTAGTTTTTTCATATTTTTTCTGCTCCTCTAGTTTGTTGAGGCTCTGCAGGGCGTCCTCGTTATTGGGATCCAGTTCCAGGGCGGATTTCCAGAACTTCTCCGCTTCGGCGGAATTCCCGCCGAGGTACGCGTCAATTCCCTTTTGGAAGAGCTGCTTGGACTGTTCTTCTTTTTGGGCAGTGAAATCTCTTTGGGCGACTTTGAGCGTGGTTTGAATTCGCTCATCGTCGGGAATAAGTTGAGCGGCTTTTTCAAGCCCCGCGACCGCTTCTTTCAATTGATTATTTTCTATTTGCACCTGCGCCTGGGCGAAGAGAACGTCTCCATACGCTTTTTTGGCGAGGGCCAGATATCGGCCCACTTCTTCATATTCCGGAACGAGTGTTTGGACCGCTTCAAATTTGGTGGCCGCTGTCTCTAAATCATTTTTCTGATAGGCCGCCAAGCCGTCTTGATAAGCCTGTTGGGCGCCGGCCAAGCGCTTCATTTCCTCGTCTCGTTTCTGGGCATCGGCCATGAGCTCTTTGGACTTCTGCATTTGCGCTTCGGCGTCTTTATGAGCGGGATCAATGGTCAACGTCTTTTCGAACGCTTTGATGGCGTCGGGATAATCCCCGGCCGCGAAATAATCCATTCCCAGCTTGTAGGATTCTTGCGCCAGGCTTCCATACCGATTCTTTATTCTTTCCAGATAAACTTTCGAACCTACGTGATCCGGCTCGAGGGCCAAAATCGTCTCAAATCCTTTCTTGGCTTGGACCAGCTCATCGCGGTCAAAGGCTTCTTTGGCTTGGGTAAAGTGGCCGGCAATCTCGGCGTCCAACCGGGTACGGTTTTTATCGAATTCCATTTCTCGGTATTGCTTCTCGATCTTCGCCTTTAATTCCACCGCAGGTTGGTACCACGGCGCCACCAGAAGAAGGTCACTGAGCATGCTATAGGCTTTTACAGAATAGCCCCCGGCATACTCTCTTTGAGCGGCTTTATAGGTCATCGCCACCTGGTCTTCCGCGTTTTGAATTTTTTGGGCCATTCCAAATTTATATCCCACGCTCACGCGGTTGGTGTTTCCCAAATCTCCATAAGAAACCAGGGCATAATCGATGTTCCATTGATCAAATTGAAGGCCCATTCCATAGGTGAAGCCGCTTCCGACAAATTCGGAATTTCCGTTAAATCCCGCCCGGAGATTGACCATATTAAAAATCCGGTATTCCGCTCCGAGCGTTATAAAGTTGCTGTTGTCATTGGGCTTCACAATATCGGCGGCCAAAGTTAAATTGCCCCCCAAGGCGGTGAGCCCGGCGCCCAAAACCAAAGCCTGAGGAAGCGAAGAGGTTTCGCTGTCATACTTAAGGCCCGGCCCCACGTTTCTTAAAGTGGCGGCCAAACTTAACCCTTGGAGTTTGCCGATTTCAAAGGGATACAAAACGCCAAAATCGGCCATGGGGGCCGAGGCTTTGTATCCCGCGAGATCAGACTGAAGGTATTTAAGGTTGATGCCAGTTTGAAGCCGGGAATCTTTGACCAATCTTTTCGCCCAAGAGGTGGTGACCAAAAGATTTCTGGCATCAACTGAACCCGAGGGAAGAGAGTCGTCCCCATACCCTTGAATAGAACCGTAATCCAACAAGCTCATCCCCACCGCGAAGGTTCCTTTATCTTCCGTGGGATGGCCGTACATGGCTTGTTCGTATCGAATGCTTTCAATCAAGGAATAATGCATCACGGATATTTCTTTGAAACGAAGGCTTGAGAGGCCGGCGGGATTCCAATAGGCGGAGGTGACGTCACTAGTGACAGCGGACTGAGTGTCCGCCATGGCGGCGCCGCGCGCCCCCATTCCAATTTTGAGGAAGTTTGCGGCGGAGCGTCCGGGCGAGGCTGCGTGGGATAAATTGGTAAGAAAGAGGAGGGTGGCCGCCATGGCCATCCAGGAGGAAAAAAATATGTTTTTCGTGCACGGTTTCATGTTAGGGTCTCCGTTTTTTTTGACCTCGCGCCTCTGTAAACAAACTGTAACAGGAATGGGGTTAAGGTTTCCTTAAGATGGGGTTAAAAAGGGCTTAATTTTATGCTTTTTTTCGAAAAAAGCTCTATTTTTAAGCGTTTTTTTGAGTTAAGAGGTCAAAGGTGAGTACCCCTCGTCTTCCTCTTTCCGTTTAAAGAAAAGGGGCCGTTGTTCACACTTTCACACTTTCTTCGCCAGGAAAGTGTGAAAGTGTGAACAACGGCCCCTTTTCCTCAGGTCCAGGGCGGGCAGGCCAGAGGGTTGCTGGGACGACGGCGGGTTTGACGAAGGTGCCCAAGTCCCATCCCAATTCATTGGGCCTCTGGGACTTGGGCAAGCCTTCAAATACAACTAAAAACTGGTACTTGTGATTTCAATTGGCTCCAACATGCAATCTTGTGCGACACCAGCACTTATTTGTTTGCGATGTTGTCAATTGGGAATATGTTCGAACGTGGCATAACCAGCGACCGAAATTCAACCACGCGAAGGGGTTGGTTCGGAGCCACTTCTATCCCAACAATGGCGTTTTTGGCGGCTTGAGCTGTCACCAATGACGCGCCAATTTTGTCGAAATTAAAAGTCTTTCTCGCACTATCCCCAACCAAAGAGCTTAGGTTTCCTTGGAAAAATAGAATAGTCCCGTTGCCTTGGGTTGAAGGCTTCGCATCCACGAGGGGGGCTGTTTGGGCGATCAAGGCCACCGCATTATCACCAGGGTTGGTCCGGCGCGAGGGACTAATGACCAAATTCATTTGAATGGTTTGCAAAGGTGACCCTGTTTTGGATGCTGATATAGCATTCTCCACTAATCCTGCGCTTGGAGTTGGGGTTCTGTCCGCGATTAAGGGGACTGTCGGAGTGAGTATCGTTTCCCTCTTGATGCTCGTCATTACGACGGCCCCATTTGGAGGCGTGGTTTGTTTGGGGGCGGCGATGTCCAGCGTCGTTTGCACCGGGGCCGCGTTTCCAGCAATTCCCCCTTTTTGTAAAGAGTTGTATGCCCCCAACGTCTCTGAAGGGGTCATATTATCGATGTCTTGGGTCCCTGCAATCCCGTTCTGTTTAAGATCATCGAACGCGTCCAACGTCTCAACCGGCGTCATCCCGTCTATGGGCTTATTGGCAATGTCGGGGGCAGAGGGTACCGTTTGCCCGCCGGCGATTCCATTCTCTTTTAGATCGTTAAACGCATCCAGGGTGTCGGAGGGTGTCATGTCATTGATATTTTTATCGGCGATATTGGTTGTTGGACTTTGGCCGGCGGGAGTTTCATTCCCGATGGCAATGTCCGGCCCCTCATTGCCAGGCAGTTCACCAAAACCACCGAATTGCGGAATCCCCGCCACCGCTGTTCCTCCGGATTGAACATCCAATCGGGCGCTCAATTGATTGCCTCTACCTTGTGTTATTTCGCCAACGGTCACAACGGATTCCCCCGGGTTTCCGCCGGCCGCGCTTAGAGCACTCATGTCAATTCGTGATACGGACCCATTTTGAGCGGGCGTTACACCGAGGGCGGAGTTGTCCTCACTCCAGGCGGTATAAAGCCCTCTCTTCGCCGCCATGCCGAGGTCGCCGGAAAATGATGTGTTCTGGGTTTGGACGGTCATTCTGCCCACCAGTTTTTCCCGGTTCCCATTTATCGCGTAAACGGGAACGCTGATGATCGTCCCTTTGGCAAAGGTGACTTTGGCCTGTCCGCCTTCCACTTCAATTTTGAATTGCCCAGGCTTGGTGAGCTGGCCGGTTGTGTCCAGTTCCAGCTTTTGCCCGTTTTTGTGTTGAAATTGCCGCACGACATTTTTGGCCAACTGGTTCATGATGGGAGGCGCGTTTTGCACCTTCATGGTTTTGTCGGGTTCCACGGGGTTGATAGGAATTGAAACTGTTTCCACCCCGCCGGCCGGCGGAGCGGACACCGCGGCATCGACAATATCTGTTGTGGCTTTTGAAGAAGTTTTTTGGGTATCTGTGATGGTTTCGGTTTTCGCAATGGAGGAACCGGGTATCAAAGTGGCCTTTGTCACCGTCACTGATTGGGCCAGATCAAAAATGGAAGCCAGTTTGCCCGAAATTTGAATAGTTTGATCATTACCCTTCCCAGAGCGGAAATTTTTGAGGGCCTCACCTTGGCCCCCGCGAATGTTGATTGAATTAATAACGACTTGTTTTCCGCCGATATTGTCTCCCGGACTTTGAGCTGATAAATTTCCGAATTTGGTTTCTAAGGTAAATTCTCCCTCTCCATTAATGGTGATTTTGGCCTCCGCTCCAGGATTTAATAAAGCACTGCGAACCACTTCCTCCCCTAGGGCACTCCCCTCGGCCGTAAAAATAACGGATGTGCGACCTGATATCGGTATCTCGGATGAACTTTGGGCCTTCTGTGAAGACGAAGCGGCCGTGGGACTCGCTATTCCTGACGGGCTAGCCTGATTTGGAGAAGCTTGTTTTGTCCTATCGGTTCCCGGACTTTCAGATTTTTGATTTGAAGATGCTTCTAAAGAAGGTTTTACCGGCCCTCTACCCTCAGGGAGAACATACCCCATTGGTTTATCAATATCGGCAGGTGGGCCAGGGACTTTTTCTAAGGGTGCCAACTGCTGAGCTTCGGGTTCAGAAGAAAATCGGGTTGGATCTTCTACAGCAAATAACGGAAGCGATTGGATAATTAATGCAGAACTTAAGAAAATTATTACAGAAATGGTTTTTAAAACCGAGCGTGGTTTTTTCATATCTTCCCCCTCTGTCCATCTACAAACCTTCTTCATTATCATGAACTTACAAAGGGACCCCTTAAGATCTCATGAACAAGTTGTAAATTAGTTGTAACAAAGTTGTAACAACCAAAACCCAAGTTCTCGTTGTTAGTGCCACACACAGACGGTAAATTATCACTGGCCAAAGTCGTCAAGCGGCAACCAGCATGTGGCGGACAAGTTCCCATTGAGGGAGGAAGGGAGCGTCGATCTCAATGGCTTGGAACGTTTTGGTGAGAAAGAAAACATAGGCCACTTTCCTTAATTCCTCGGGGGAAACATCAAAGAATGATCTGGGCAGAGCCACTCCATCAAAGATGAGCACGTGGAGTTTGACGTTTGGCTCTTGGCGGAACATGGGAAGACCTCTCGCCTGGTTCACAAAATCGAGCAT
>JAKLIS010000104.1 GCA_022709485.1 Elusimicrobiota bacterium
ATTCCCCCGCGCCTCCGCCCTCATTTTTTTGAATGGACAAGGGCTTCCAAGATGTAATTTCCGCAGAGACCGATTTGGTGCCGTCTATACCAATAGTCAGGTATTTGGCCGCCACCTTGGCGTCTTTGATTTCATTTTTATCATCCAAAGTAAGGGTCTTCCCGGATAAATCTAAAGCGTTTTTGAATTCAAATGAGACTCGCCCTGAATCAAAAACGGCCTTCCCTGATAATTGGCCCTGAACCCCGGCAAAATCGGCTTTGCCTCCGTTGGCCAGTTTGACGTCTTGAACATCGATTTTTCCTGTGACGGCATTATGTTTAAGAGTCACATCTCCCGCGGAATTAATAATTTGAACCCCGTCTAAATGTTTAAAGGACCCGTCCTTGGCGAGAAATCCCTGCTGAAGATCAATTTTGTAGGTTTCGGTTTTATTGGGGAGGATGACTTTGGTCTGCCCATATAAGTTGAGTTCGGTGCGTTTTTCCATCTGAACGGTAAGGACGGCGCGATTTCCTTCTGCCGCGTAATTCAACTTCGCCCCGTTTTCCAATTCATAATTGACGCTCAGGGAGCCAATAGAAACCACTTCTTTCCCGTCTTCATTTCGAGTTACGAACACGACTTCTCCGTCGATGGGCTTGGCTCCGGGCATCATCGGCAAAGGAGAATTGTCCACAACGCCGATTTTTTCAAGCTGCTTAATGTCTGCGGCGTGCTCGGGCTTATGAGAGAGACTCACCAACTGGGACCCCAAGACCTCGGTTCTATTCCCATCGGCGTCCTGATGAAATACTTTGATTTTGTCCAACGTGGATCCGATTTCTTCCCCTTTGGCGTTTTGATAGGTGATGTTCTCCCGGTTTCTGGAAGCCACTTGTTGAGTGGTCCCGGACAGGCTCATGCTGGCCGCCATGAGCGCGTTATCGGACTTTGCGATCTTCACGAAATTGCCGTCACTGGTATTTCGAACAATAAGGTGTTTATCTTGATGTCCGGGCACCGGATCTTCCGCCGTGCCGCTTTTCCCTCCGCCTCCTTCATTACCCGGGACTTTTAAGGTTCTCTGTTCCCCCTTCTGAACAATCACATTTATTTTCAATTGTCCTTGGCCCGTTTCGGCATCGAATGATGGCCCGTCGACAACTTGAAACTTCTTTTCCATTCCGCCTTCTTTGAACGGCATCTTGCTTTCCATGATGCCGGCGGCGTTTCGGATGGCGAGGATTTGGCCAAAAACGGATTTCACTTGCATGAGCGTCACTTTTTCGCCCACCATTTGAAATACCGAGTCTTGTTGGCCTTCGCGGATGACATACTGACCTTTGCTGCCGGTGAGCTCTTTGGGTTCAGGTCCCTCTTTTTGGCCTTGCTTACCGGCTCCGCCGCCGGCCTGTGGTTCCATCACCTGCCTTAAAATGGGGCCGTTCTGAGCTTCGAACCGCACCAACTTATTATTGTGTCGAATTTCTTTATCGCCTTGGTTGTATTGGGTTACCGCCACAGGGTTTCTGTTTGAACCAAATTCCACAAACTGAGCGGGGCCCGCGCCTGTGGCTTCAATGGTGGTTTTGATGGGGCCTTTTCCATTCCCTTCCGCTGTGAACTTTAAGCCGTTGTCCAAAGTCCAGGTCATTTTTCCTTCGAGCCTTATGCCGTCCTCCGATTTAAGAACCTTCGTCCCCCCAGCCACATCGATTTTTTGCACTTGGCCAATATTGCCCCGGAATCCCACCCATCCCAACGCGGCCGTGGCGTTTGATTTATCGATGGAGGTAACTGTTTCTGTCGGTTGGACACGATCAAGCTGCTGGACATCGGCATTCATAAATTTGGGAAGGTTCAACACATGTTTGGCGCTCGTTTCCGCTTCCTTATCACCGTCAGCCCAATGGAGTTTCCCGGTGTTGTCTCGCGCCAGGAGAACCGGATTTTTTCCGGATTCCTCAAAAACAATGGTGACGGACCCCGCGGCCTTTCCGCCCATCTTATCTTGCAGGGCTTGGATTTTTTCCTGTGGAAGACCCAAATCCACGGCTCCTTTGGCCGTGGTTTCCACCTGGAGGGCCGCTTTTCCCTTCACGACGGTTTTATATACCACCACATATTCGCCTTTTCCTTTGGAATCCTTCACTTCCGTTAAGAGCCGCTGACGTGGAACGCCGTTTTCCATGTACACCTGAATCCGGGCATTCCCCAAGTTCAAATTAAATTTCTCAACGCCGCGAAAATGTTTAACCACCTCGGCCTGGTTTTGTTTGGGACTCGCATTCAATAAAACAGGCGTTTGCAAACTGGCCGGGTCAATCCCGGTTTTTTCCGCCTGGGCGGGTTTCTGAGGCCCGGCGGGTTTCGCTTCTTCCGAACCTTGAGGCGAGGCGGCCAACGGAACGGGCATGGCGGACGGATTAATCAGTGAAGCGATTTTTGTATTTAAGGCGACGTTCAAGAATTGGTTAAAAGCTTCCGGTTTATTTTTCAAACTCTGAAGGAAGGGAAGGAGCGCGCCTTCATAGGTCTTCGTATTTTTGGCTCCGGGAAGCTGATCTAAAAGCGCTCCCAAAACGAGATTGGCTCCGTTTTTATGATCCGGAGATTCTACGAGCCCTTGTTTGTCGGTTCCGCCGTGGGCGATATTTTGAAGCGATTCCAAGATCGCTAATTTAATCTGAAAATCTTTGGCGGGGTCTGAGTCTTGCGGGATTAACAAAAGCTCCGCCGCTTGGGCATAGAACTCTTTGAGAGTCCCCTGAGAAACGTGGGACGACGTGGGAACCATTCCGGGAAATTTTTCATTCAAAAGGGCGTGACCGGATTCGTGCGCCAAGGTTTGCTGATAGACCAGGCCCACCGTCATTTTGCCTTTGGTCCCGGGTTGTTCCGCCATGGTTTTGATTTCGGACAGGTTTATATAAATGACGTTTCGGGAAACGCTTCCCACAGAACCAAAAAGAGTGAGCCCCGCTTGATGCACTGTTTTCTGGACGGGCCGGGATATCACTTCGAAATTTTTTACTTCCACGAGGTTCCCGCTGGGCAATTGGACGGCATTTTGGGCGACCTTCTCAAAGCCAGGAACTTTATCGATTGAACGAACAGCCCCGACTTCTAAGTGTTTTACGCCTTTGGTGTCGACCACAATATTCACCACCAAACCCACAGACTCCAATTTTTGATTGATTCCCGGGAGAGCCGTCTCCCCGCCTGGTTTAAGAAGTTGGAGAAATGTGTCTTTATCCAGAAGTTCAGTTTTGTCTTGCTCAATGGGCGCCGCGTTGGTCAAGGCAACCGCGATTTCCGTATCTGTTTTGGCCGCCGCAATTTGATCCACATTTGTCGGAGAAGCCATCTGGTTCAGAATGCGCTTTTCCTGAGAAAATTGAATCGAGGCCGGCCGCTGAGGCTTGTTGGTGTGAGCCCCCCGATCTTGGGGTCCGACGCCAACCTGTTCTTTAGGTTTAATCGCTTCTTCTAAGCTCGTGCCGTTTTGACGGTTCTCTTGATTTTTCTGTTGGTTTCTTAGAATTTCTTCTTTCGGGTCATAATGAAACGCGAACACTTCTTCCGGAAGGACTTTGGGCCGTTGGTTGATAGCGCCTCTGCCAAAACCCGCGCCCAACCAAGAAAAAATATTTGAACCAAAAAAGTGGAAGGCTTTTTTTCGGGAGCCGTCATCCCCGAATGTCTCTATCGTCCCTAAGGGACGTACCGGTTTATGGATGTCAAGGAATCGGTACGGGGATCCATTTCGGTTTTTAAGAATGGATTCCCGATAGGGACGTTCGGGAATGACGGGGTTGAGATTTTCGCGGGAATGACGGGCATGCCCCATAGGCGCCAAAGTTTTGATGAATTGGTAAGTTTGAAGCGGAAGTGGCATGGTGGGAACCCCGCACCACGCCACGTTGACCTCGATGTAGATCAACGAAAAGAAAAGGGCCGAAAACCTTTTGAAGGCGCTCGTTTTATTCATGATCACTCATTATGATATCCACCCGGGATTAAATCCTCATTAACAAACTGTAAACATGTTGTAACAATGTTGTAACGGCCTAAAAAAACGTGCCTGGTTCCTAGTGCCTGGTGCCTGGTAAAAACCAAAAATAAAATTGAAAACCTTCCCGAAATTTCACTAGGCACTAGGCACTTTTGTCTTCTTTACTATATAAGGAATCAGGTTAAAAACACCTTAAATTTCAGTGAAATTTTGATGAAATTATCTTGAAAAGACGCATTAAAACCGCTTTTTCGGCCTAAAACCCCCCTTATTTTCTTTTTCAAGGGTGCCTGCCGAATTCTTCCATAAAGTCGACGCCTTTTTAGCTTGAAAATCAATGCGAGTAATTTCACCCTAAGTCAAAATTACTCGCTTCTTTTTTTGACCCTCGTCCAAATTAGTAGTTTAATCTTGCTCCCATGAAGCGATATTTGGAAGCTCAGGCGATTAAGGACCTCAATCAAAAAATGGTTTTTGTGGCGGGTCCCCGGCAGGTGGGGAAAACCACCATGGCCAAAAACATTCTGGGCAAAGACCCCGGCTATCTCAGCTGGGACATTCCCGCAACCCGGGATCAAATCCTTAAACGAGAATTTCCGCCGTCCCCTCTTCTGGTTTTTGACGAAATCCATAAATTTCGATCTTGGCGAAATTACTTGAAAGGCCTGTATGATGAAGTGAAAGGTCGCCAGAAAATTCTTGTCACTGGAAGCGCCCGCTTGGACTTTTACCGTTTCGGCGGAGACTCGCTACAGGGGCGGTATCACTTTTTAAGACTTCTCCCTCTGTCGGCGGCCGAAATTAAACTCTCTTCCCAAGAAGACCTTCAACATCTCCTCGCGTTGGGAGGATTTCCCGAACCCTTTTTTGGGGGCAATGAAACCGAAGCCAAGCGCTGGAGAAAAGAATACCGATCCCGCGTTATCCATGAAGACATTTCTTCCCTTGAGAAAATTCATGATATCGGCAGCCTCGATTTATTAAGCCTGCGCCTGCCGGACTTGGTCGGAAATCCTTTGTCCATCAATTCACTGAGGGAGGATCTGCAAACAACTCACAAAACGCTTTCCCGCTGGCTGGATATTCTGGAAAGGCTTTATTCAATTTTCAGAATTTCGCCCTTTGGAGCGCCCCGCATCCGGGCGGTGAAGAAAGAACGGAAGCACTATCATTACGATTGGGCTTTTGTGCCGGAGCCGGGCTTAAGGTTTGAAAATCTGGTCGCCGTCCACCTGTTAAAATGGGTTCAATTTGAAGGAGACACCAAAGGGCGAGACCTTGAATTGCGCTATTTTAGGGATGTGGACGGACGAGAAGTTGATTTCGTCATTACCGAAAACCGCAAACCCATACGGATTATTGAGTGCAAATGGGGCGATGCTGAAATCAACCCCGCCCTCCGCTACTTCCTTGAGCGATTTAAGGGATGTGACGGCTGGCAAATATCCGCCACGGGAAAAAAAGATATCCTTACTCCAGACAACATCAGAGTCTGCCCCGCGATTCTTTTTTTAAAGGATCTTATATGACCCAACAAACATCACCGACCGAACCAGATTTGAAACCGACCCCGCTAAAACGGCGGTGGCTGATTTTGATCGCCATTATTTTTCCCTTTGGTTTGGTTTTTGTGGCGGGGTACCTGCTTGTTGAAAAATTTCTAGACGATAGAGAAAAGGCCTTGGATTTAAGGGCTGGACAAGATACTTTTCTGGATGAAAAATCGCGAAACGAGAAAGAAGTGACGACTTACACACGTGAAGAAATAGAAAAATTAAGAAAAGAAGGGAAACTCCCACCGTCTGTTAAACAAGTCCTTCCCCCGACCCAGCCTAAACTCCCTCAAGACGACGCCGTCCAGCGGTCCCTCCG
>JAKLIS010000105.1 GCA_022709485.1 Elusimicrobiota bacterium
CGATTTGGAAGGCACTTGGAGCCTCAAAAAAAATAACTACCCATTTTTTATCATCCTGGACGTGTTGGAGCATTTGGAAAATCCGCACAGCCTTTTGGAGAAGGTTCATGATGCCTGTGCCCCGGGGGGAATCGGCATCATTACGGTTCCGGCCTTTAATTCCCTTTTTTCTGATTGGGATGCCCGGCTTGGCCACAAAAGGCGGTATTCCATCGGCCGGTTAAAGGAGGAATGTGAGGCGGCCGGTTTCAAGGTCGTGTGGTCTTCCTATTTTTTTTCTTACGCTTTTCCGATGGCTTATTTGGAGCGGCGATGGCTGAGGCGCTTTCGCAAAGCAAAAAACCCGGACTTTGCCGCCGATAAAGACATCCTATTTCCCCGAATTCCTGGATTTTTAAACGCCGCGCTGCGATTTTTGGGTTGGCTGGAGATGGGGCTCTTGAGAATTTTTAAATTGCCCTTTGGAACATCGGTTGTGGCTGTAGTGACCACCGCTGTCCGGTAAAAGACTTTTCTGGGCGACGGGCCAATTGTCATGCCGAGAATTGTCTGCTCGGCACGAGAATTTTCAGGGAGAGGTCCCGAGCAAATGCATCTCGGGACGACGGATTTCGATTGGGATGAGCGATCCGCGGGCCTGGCGTCCTGGATGTTTTTCTGTCGATGTTTTATCGGACAGCTGGCGTTATTACTTCTCTTCAGAAAAAATCTGAGCTTCAAATGTAAGAAAACGGGCCCCCGACTTCCATTCGTTTTTTCCCAAACCCGCTTTCATCGAAAGATTGGACAACATTTCTTCCAAATCCCAGCCTTGTTCAAGAGGAACCTGGGGAAGAAAAACCGCTTGATAGGGCCCTTTTTGAAGCAAAACCCCGTGCCAGCCGGGAACAATGTTTTCGTATGTGGAGACTTCTTTCAACGGACTTAAAACAGAGATCTCAATGTGGATATCGTCTAATTCATCGGGAGTAACGGGCAAAAACCGTGAATCCCTTGCGCATGAATTAATGGCGTTATCAATCACGCCTTTGAAAAGGGGTTCTTGCCCCTGAATGGTCCCGATACAGCCCCGAAGATCGCCCTTTTCTTTTAGAGTCACAAACACGCCCAAGTTTTTTTTAAGTCCCTCGCTCATCGGTTTTTTTAACTTTGTTACGTCAAAAACCTTTTTTTCCTTTACGTACGTTTCGATTGTTTTTCTCGCGAGAGAAATTAATTCCTTTTGTTCTGAAGCGCTCAACATCTCTTTTTGGCGGATCTCAAATTCAGAATTGAGGGTTTTTACCGGCGGCGGGATTTGGCCGGGATTTTCCTGTGAAAAAAGAATAGAGGCATAACTCACGGAACTCTCCCAATCTCCGGTGATGTCCCCGGACCGGTAATATCGAAGGAGAGTCCCTTTCGCCCCTGAGGGAAGCGCTTTAAGGAGCACCGATATGGGATTTCTGCCGCAGATGGTGGCGCCGGTTTTTTCACATTCTTGAAAAAATCCGTCGGCCTCTGCGGCCAAAATATTTTTAATGGCGGCTTTGTCAATTTGTTCGATGGCGGAGGGAATATTTTGTTCAGACGGCACGAAGTCAAAGCGGCGGCCGTAATGAGTGAAGTCTGAGCTGGCCACCAAGAGAGTGTCGGGTCCTAGAATTTTTTTAATTTCGTCAGCCATGGCCTGAACATCCTTGGGTCTCAGGGATCCCACCGCCAGAGGCACAATTTTAAATCCTTTTTTTAAAACTACCTGAAGGAAAGGCAGTTGGATTTCAATGGAGTGTTCCCGCGCGTGAATTTGAGAATCGGCTTTAAATAAGGGGCTTTTAAGAAGTTTCCCGCAGGCCTCTTTATCAACTTCCATAATCCCCAAGGGTGTTTCAAAAAAATCCGCTCCAGGCACAGCCGCTCCGTTCAAAGGAATTTGATGGCTTAAACCCATAATAACAACCCGTTTAAAATCTAAATTTTCGACGGCCTTATAACCGTAAGCGGCCGCTTGGCCCGAGTAAATATAACCGGCATGGGGAACGATGAGCCCCAAGGGTTTTTCTGATAGTCGGACTTCCCCGACGCGATCCAAGTAGAGATCAATGCGTTTTTTGAGTTTTTGGGGATCGGCGGGAAACCATTCTCCGGCCAAGGCGCTTTTCCGGATTGAACCGGGATCGGATCCGAGGCCGCTCAAGGGGTTAAAAACGAACGCCGCCATGGGAGCCATTCGGGACAATTTTAAAAGTCCCCGCCGGATCTTCATCGGAGTCTTTTTTCCAGCTTCGAAATTTCGGTTCTGGCTTTAGAATGGTAATTCCAGGCTTTGGGATCGGCTAGAATAATTCTCCAGATGGCGATGGAGTCCTCAATTTTCCCTTCGTCGGCGGAGCTTCTGGCCACCATGGCTTTAACCACCACCGGGCAATCCGGCTGAGTAACGGCGATTTTGAGTTGTTCAAACATTTTCTCAAGCTGATTTTTCTGTTTATAAATGATCCCCGCTGCGAACAGATGCAAAGGCCAATAGCGGGGGTTGTACTCAAGTCCTTCCTTTAAAATATCAAGGGCCTCTTGGGGCCGGTTGATGACTTTAATCCATGCCAATAAACTCGCGCCAAAAATATACGCTTGGGTGTAATAGGGATCCATTCGGGTGACTCGAAGGGTTAAGTCTTTCACCAAATCAAACTTGTTGGGGGACTGTTCATCAAAAATCCCTGGGCCCCCCACATATTGCAAGAGTTGTATCCAGGCCACATCTGCCGCGAGGCCTCGAAATCCAAAGAGGATAAATGAGATATCCTGTATGCCTGTGTGTTTTACCTGGAGGGCGTCAAAATGCGGGAAAGGCAGGGTGTAAAGTTTCTGGACGCGATGATTTGAAACAAGCACCCCGGCAAATAAACATAAAGACAAAAAAAGCCCCATGTTTTGGCGAAAAATTTTCTTCATTAAAACTCCCGTCTAGAAAATAACCAGCTGGACAATAGAAGCGCCGTTCCGATATAGCAAACGGTGTAAAGGCTCATCCATCCAAACCAGGCGGGCGGCGGAGTTTGGATCGCTTGCCAAAAATCCCGGTAGTTGTAGTAACTGAAATTGGGCGCTATTTGTTGAACGGTCCAGAGAGCGGCTTTCATCAGCGGATTGGCCGATTTTTCGGCCATAAACTGGAGTTCGCTGGAGAAATGGCCGAGGACCCAGAGGAAACCGGTGAATGACATTGCGGAGGCGCTGGAAGTGGTGCTCAAAGAAAGAAATAACGCCAATGAACCGATGACCCCGATTTTGGCCATGGATGCGAGGAGTGAAATAAGATACGAATTATTCCAGACCCAGCCTTTCAAAAAAAGAATGAGCAAATGGAATCCGCTCATCAGGATCATCGCGGCGAAAAGAGCGAGAAGCGTGCCCAGATACCGCCCCAAAATATATTGCCATCTTTCGATGGGATGGCTAAGCACCAGATAAATACTGCGAGTTTCCATTTCCGTCAAAACAAGGTTGACAGTTATAAAGATGACGGCCATCAGGGAAATGAACTCGATTCCCGCTTGCCCCACATTCAAAATCATTCGGAGTTGCTGGTCCATCGCCAACGTTGAAATGACCAAAGCGCTTCCAATCAAGATTCCACAGAACAAAAGGAAAGATAAAAACACCCGGTTCCGAATATGTTCTTTCACTGTGTAATAGATAACAGCCAGTAATCCGTCCATAAAATTCATCTCCTATAAATTCAGAGCGTCATTGCGCGAAAGCGGCTGTCACAAACCGCCAGTTACAAATCGTCATTCCCGCGAAACCTGCCCGACGGGCAGGTTTCGCGGGGGCGACGGGTTTTATGAAAATTTTAATGAACCGATGCTTTCGGTTCTTTGAGCGGTGGTGGTGAATATTTTCTCTAATTTTCCCTCAGCGCCCGCCCATTCCCGGCTTTCGGAAATCATCGCCAGCCGTCCGCCCGTTAATATGGCAATGCGATCGCAAACCTTTTCAACTTCAGAAATATTATGGGAAGACAAAAAGACCGTTTTCCCTTGGGATTTTAGCCAGAGAATGAGTTGTCTCACCTCTAATATGGCGAGTGGATCAAGGCCCGTGATGGGCTCATCCATAATTAATATATCCGGATTGTGAATCAAGGCTTGCGCCATACTGATTCGCTGAACCATCCCTTTAGAATACTCTCCGATTCTTTTGTCGGCATTTTGCGACATTCCGACCTTTTCAAGGATGTCTCCGACGGCTTTTTTTCTAATTTTTGAGGGGACTTTAGAGAGTTTGGCGAAAATATTCACGGCTTCCCGGCCTGTTAAATATTTATTGATGTACGCCGCTTCGGGCAAATAACCGATTTGGCGTAAAACGGATAAATCCGGCATGGTTTGGCCCGCCACGGTCACCTGGCCTCGGGTGGGGAAAAGAAGACCCAAAAGAAGCTTGATGGTGGTGGTTTTTCCGGCCCCGTTTAAACCCAAAAGGCCAAAAACCTCTCCTTTTTTCACGTCCAAGGTTAGATCCTGGATTCCGATGGCGAGTTTCACCCGACCCAAATGCGATTTCCGAAATATTTTTGTGGCATTGTTAAGTTGAATAATAGGATTCATTTAAAAAATATCCTTCCCAATTTTAGAATGGCCGCCACCATAAGGAAAAGGGCGGCAAAACGCGCGTGTGTTTGACAAACAGTGGTCGCCATTGATTCCGTCAGTCGGCGTTGCCTTCGGTGATAAGCCCAAAAGACGGCCAGAATAACAGATCCCGTGAGAAAGGAAAAAAGAATAACACCGGATAAAAAAGCCGCTTGGGAGGTTCCAAAAATGTCTGCGGGGATTTGAAGTTCACCGAATTCATATTTCCAAATTCCGCCCCAGAGATTTGATCCCGCCAAAGCCAAAATGCCCCAAATAACCCGGGGCCATTTAAACACGGCGGGCGCCGCCATAGCCAAAATGAGGAGCCACGGAAGAGATGCGTTATATTTAATCCATCCAAAGGGAAGGACTCCAACCATAAGTGCGAAGGTCGTCAAAAGGGTTTTTTTGTCGGGAAGAAAGAGGAAAAGGGCCAATATAAATAGGGCAAAAGCGACGGCATGGCTCCCGCCTCCAAGGCCGGCCAAAAAACTTTCCGAAATGAAGGTTGATCTCGGAACCAGATTGGGTTCTATGGGGATGGAAAGATCCGGTTTTTGAATTGGAACTCTTATAACGGGTTTTTTGTGGCCAATAATGGAGATAAGGCAGGCGAATTCTTTATCGGGCTCTTTTTCCAAGCCCGTCAAGTGATCCGATCCATGAGATTTAGATTCGGACTCCCAATAGTCCTTAAAAAATTCGAATTTTCCGGTTAAAGTGGCTGCTCCCTGGCTCATTGGATAATTCATCTCGAAAAAAACATTGGATTCGTCCGGCCGGAATGGTTCTTCCGCCAAACGAGCATTTTTTATTTGGCCATGTAACGGTTGGCCGTCGGCCCAAAGTTGCATATAGGAATTGATGAATTTTTCCGCCCGGAGTTTGACGTCTTCCGGCCAGCGAGACGCCAAAGGAACCGTTGATCCCAACAACTCATCCGCCCAGTAAATAGAGTTTGATTTTATAAAGGCCGTGATTTCCGTGGGCTCAAAGCGAAGCCTGATATCGACGGGAGAAATCGGGTAATCATGGGAGAAAACAGGGAGGGCTAAAAAAGTTAGAGAAAAAATAAATAAGAAAGTCGCGCCTATTTGTCTCATGGCCGATCATTTTAAGAAAAAGAAGGGGTCAAGTCGCTACATGCCTCATTTTTACCAGTCTGAATAGGTGCCGGTACTGCAACTTCCCCGTCATTCCCGCGAAAGCGGGAATCTAGGTTTTCAACC
>JAKLIS010000106.1 GCA_022709485.1 Elusimicrobiota bacterium
GGCTTTAACAAAGGGCGTCGCTTGGCGGTAAATTCCCTCCTTCTCTAAAGGAAGGCTCTGTGGGCGGAAGATGTTGTTTTTATTGGGGAAGGAATGGGAAGGGCTTTTCAAAGAGGCGAAAAAGGAGGCAGACGGGTGGAGAAGTTTTTGACGTTCGGCCCAAAATTGGGATTCCCCCGCGTAACAAAACACAGCGCTCTGGAGAAAAAATAAAATCCCCAGTCCCCCAGCCATAACTTTTTTGGCAGGGCCTCCAAAAACGTCGTTTTTTAAATTCATTTTCCTGAAATTAGGAAGGCAAAGACCCACTTGCTTGGAACTATGTATTTATACCAATCAGGAATTAAATTCACCTTAAGATGTTGTGAATGAGATGTAACAAGAAGCCGCTAGCAGGGGAAGAAGGGGTCAAGTCGCTACATGACTCATTTTTTAAAAAATGAGTCATGTAGCGACTTGACCCCTTCCTTGACCCATTCTTTGGTTAGCCTTCGAGGTATTCCTTGAGAACCCGGCTTCTGGACGGATGCCGGAGTTTTCGGATGGCTTTAGCTTCGATTTGGCGCACCCGTTCGCGCGTGACGTTAAAGATGCGTCCCAATTCCTCAAGCGTCCGGGGATATCCCGTGCCGATTCCAAATCGGAGCCGGATGATCTGAGCTTCTCTCTCGCTCAAGGTGGAAAGAGCCCGTTCCACTTCCCGGTGCCGCAGGAAATCTTGGGCTCCTTCGGAGGGCTCGGCGCTGGCCTCATCTTGAATAAAATCCTCAAGATAGGAGTCGTCGTCTTCTCCGACGGGCGTGGAGAGAGAAACGGGGTCTTGCATGATTCGCAAAATCCCCCGGACCTTATCGACGGAAAGCCGGAGCGCCTTTGAGTATTCCTCAATGGTGGGTTCGCGGCCTTGTTCCTGCCGGAACCGCCGGGCCACCTTGGAAAGCTTCGAAATGATTTCCTTCATGTGGACGGGAATACGGATGGTGCGCGCTTGGTCGGCAATTGCGCGGTTAATGGATTGGCGAATCCACCACGTGGCATAGGTCGAGAATTTGAAACCTCTCCGCCATTCAAATTTTTCAACGGCTTTAATAAGGCCCAGTCCCCCTTCCTGAATTAAATCCGGAAGTTCGAGATTGGAAGCGCCCACATGCTTTTTGGCAATGGACACCACCAGCCTTAAGTTCGCCCGAATGAGCTTCAATTTATCTTTAAGGATGGCCTCTTCCAGCTCCCGGATTTTATAATCCAGATCCAAGAGATGGTCCCGGGTGACAGGGAGGACTTGCAGAATTCTTATCCGGCGATTGGTCACATTTTGAATGTTCACCATGGTCGCTTCAATGGCGGTGAGCATGTAGCCGGTCGCTTTTTTAAAGGCGGCAGAAGTGATCTTTTTGTTCACCACTTTTTCATATAGAGCGAGAATTTCGTCGGTGGGCATGTTCAAACGCTTCTCGTAACGGCTCAACTCATCTTCACATTCGATTATTTTGGCGGCGATGGTTTTAATCTTATTGGTGAGCCGTTTAATTTTCTCCTGATTCAAGTTCAAACTGACGATGCTGTTGACGATTGTTTTCTTTTCGAATTCAATCTTCATTTGGAACTTGGCCTTCATGGTGGAGGAAATCCCCGATTGATTCATCTTTTCCTCGTATCCATTAATAATTTTTTCGCTTTTCTGAATAATATGAGCAACCGTTTTCACTTTCTGGCGCATGCGGGAGAGTTCCGCGCTCGTTTTCCGGCCGCGCGGCATGAGTTCTTTGGGCGTCATTTCCTGCTGCTCCAAAAGGGTTTCCCAGTTGGAAATTTCGCGCAAGGTGATGGGCGACTGAAGAACCAAAAGCCTCAGTTCTTTTTCATGCTCTTTTATGTTTCTCGAAAGGGTGACTTCTTCCTCTCGCGTCAGAAGCGGAACCCGACCCATCTCGGACAAATACATCCGGATGGAATTCTGGGTATCCAGCTCAATTTCAGGCTGCGGTGTAGCGCCTTCAACCTGATCAGAAATTGGACGGGTGGAACTTTCAGATTCGAGAACCTGGATCCCCATTTCTTCGAGGGTTCCAAAAAAGTTATCCAGATCTTCAGGCGTGGTGCTTTCCGGAAGGCGGCGCATGATCTCCTCATACGTTAGATAGCCGGCCTCCTTTCCCTGATTGATCAAGGACTGAATTAAGGCATTGTTGTCGATGATCGAACGACCTTGTTTTTGAATCATTTATTCTTCTCCCTTACTCGTTTTAAATTCGCGTCTTGATTACTCTAAAATCGGCACGGCGGCAGAGCCTTTCAATTTCTGAAGAAGGCCTTTGTATTCTTTCAATTCTTCCGGGCTCATCTGGCCCGTCGCGATTTGCTGGCTAAGCTGGGCCAAACGGCGGCGATCGTTCTGAATCCGGATGCTACGAATGAGTTGCTCTTTTCTTTCAAAGGGCTCGGGAAAGCTCTTTTCTTCCAGTGTCAGATGAACCAGCCATTGTTTCACGGACTCATCGACTTCATCTAAAAATTTAACGACCGCCACTTTTAAACCGGCCTCAATTTCCCGCTTAATTAGTTTAAAAACCAGCCGGCATTTGGCGTCCAATAACTCATCGGAATGAATATCCATTCCCTGAACCACTTCAGGGACCTGAATCATGAGCTCAATTAATTCTTCCTCGGCGGAAGAAAGCGGATTTTTAACTTCCCGCGCGCGCTCTTTCGGTCTATTATTTTTAACAGCCCCCGCGCTCTTGAGTTCCTTCTCAAGGGAGTCCGAATTCAATCCCAGTTTTCCGCTTGCTTTGTGGAGCCATTCCGTCTGCAAAATCTGATCCGGGGACATCGAAATCAACTTCACTAAATTCTTGGCTGCCAGCACCCGATCCTTAAAAGACACTTCCGTTTGATTGATGTTTCCCACCAGATAATCCACAAAATCCGGGGATTTTCTGATGATTTCATCAAAATACTCTTTCCCATGCTGGAGGATGATTTCATCCGGGTCCTTTTTCACTGGAATGACCGCGACTCGGGGAAACAATCCCTCTTTTAAAACCGGCTCAAGGCCTCTCTCCGCGGCCTGATATCCCGCGGCGTCGGGATCAAAGAAGGCCACAACTTCGTCGCAGTACCGCCGAAGTAAATGCGTGTGATCTCTTGTTAATGCGGTCCCGAGCGTGGCCACCCCTTCCGAAAAACCGCCTTCGTGAGTCCCCACCACGTCCATGTAACCTTCGAAAATCACCACTCGTCGACTTTTGAGGATCGCGTCTTTTCCTTGGAAAAGACCGTAAAGGAGTTTTCCTTTTGAAAAAACGGGTGAATCCGGCGAATTAATGTATTTCGGCGCCTCACCCGATTCAGAAGACGCTTCGTCGGCGAAAAACTTCTTTTTGGTTTTGGGCAGGGTCCGTCCCCCAAAACCGACGACGTGGCCAAAATTGTCAAATATGGGAAAGATCAAACGCCCGTAAAGCGGGTCGTAAAACCGGCCGCTCTGGGATCGGGCCGCAAGTCCCGCCTGCCGGCATAAATCCACTGAAAACCCTTTGGCCACCAAGGTCTCAAAAGCGCTGGCCGTTTGAAAAGGCGCCATTCCCAGCCTAAATTTTTGAGCCACCCGATCCGAGATTCCTCTTTCTTTGAGGTACGCCAGGGCGGTTGCCCCTTCCGGCTTGTCCCACAGATGTTCCTCATAAAAGGCCATGGCCCTTTCAAGAAGCCGCAAAATCTGTTCCCGAACCGTTTCCGGCTCCTTCGATTTTTGACGAGAATCGTCTTTTTTCAATACAATTCCCGCTCGGCTTGCGAGCTTCTCCAACGCTTCAGTAAAACTCACATTCTCAATCTTGGAGACGAAACTTATCACGTCTCCCGATTCGCCGCATCCAAAACACTTAAAAATTCCCTTCTCCGGATGAACAAAAAACGACGGCGTCTTCTCCGTGTGAAACGGACAGAGCCCCTTCATTGATCGCCCGGAGGCTTTCAGGGACGGCACGAATTCCCTGATAACGTCCGCGATATCCAGGGCAAATCGCACTTGATCTATTTGTTCTCGCGTGAACATAAGTTTAGGGAAATATATACCTCGTCCCGAACTGTACAGCCAGGGTCGATTTACACAACGGATTTAAGTCTGAAGCGGTGAGAACGAATTATCTGTAACGGTATTGGCGCATGGATTTGCGCTTTACTTTCCGTCTGGATTCCGCAAGCTTTCTTTTCTTGCGGACTGAGGGTGATTCGTAAAATTCACGCCGTTTAATTTCCTGCATAATGCCGTTTCTTTCGCATTCGCGTTTGAACCGGCGCAGAGCGTCTTCGATGGATTCTCCTTCTCGAACTTTAACAGTAACCACTTAAAACATCACCATCCTTTTGATTATAGGTGTAAATTGAGCCTCATTTAGCCCGGAGGCCAGCTCATCGGCCGGCCGCCCAGGACATGGAAGTGTAGGTGGTTCACTGTCTGCCCACCGTTTTTCCCGTCATTGGCCACCACCCGAAAACCATCTGCCGACAACTTCTCATCTTTTGTGACTTTGAGGATGGCGGAAAATATTTCCCGCATCATCGACAAGTCGGTTTCCTCAGATGAGGACAGATTTTCAATATGTTTTTTGGGTATGACCAAAACATGGACAGGCGCTTGAGGATTCAGGTCCCTGAAGACGACCACATGATCGTTTTGGTGGACGATTTTCGCGGAAACCTCGCCGGAAGCGATTTTACAGAAAATGCAACCTGCCATGGCCGGCAATTATACCTTTTGTGGAAGATTCTCCACGGCGTTTATGCATTTTTTAGCGCCCAAGTTTGGGGGGCGTTCAAATTGGGAAGACTTAACCCGTGTATGTAAAAGACCCGGTTTGACCAAATTTTTCGGAATGTCGACCCGGATATAATTGTCCGTCCATCCTTCTCCGGATGGTTCGCAAAGGGTCCCCCGAACGGTCCCTTCGTGTTTCCTATAAAATTGTTCCCTTAATCTGGAATCGACTTCTCCCAAGATTCCCGCGCGGCGGCTAACTACCCGGGGAGAAAGCCGCGTCAAACCCGCTGCAAAAGTGCCTTCCCGGGTTGAAAATCGGAAGACATGAAGACCCGAAAATCCCATGTTTTCAATATTTTTTAGACCAATTCTAAAATGTTCATCAGTTTCTGTGGGGTATCCCACCATCACATCAGAAGTCAATCCACAGTCCGGAAGGACCTTTTGAACCGCATCAAGCCTTCGCTTAAAATAGTCAAGGTCGTACCACCGGCCCATTGCCTTTAAAACATCAGTGTGACCCGCCTGGAGCGGAATGTGAAAATGCCTGCAAATTCGCGCATTTTCACTAATTAACTGAATTAATTTATCAGATATTTCGGTGACCTCTAATGAAGAGAGTCGGATGCGAAAAGCTCCGGGGATGGCCGCCATCTTCTGTAAAAGGCCCACCAAATTGACATCGGTTTTATAAAGCCCCAATCGAATGCCCGTGAGGACCAATTCCTGATACCCGTTTGAGATGAGGCTTTCGGCTTCCTTAACAACATCGGCCGATGGCTTGCTCCAGAGTTTTGGCCTTACCTTTGGAATGATGCAGTAGCGGCAAGGGGCCTGGCACCCATCTTGAATCTTCAAAAAAGCCCGGGAATGGTCAGAAAAACGACGGATCCCCAAGGGAGAAGCGGCCAATTCAAACCCAAAACAAGAAGGAAGTTGGTTTTTCTCTTGATTGGAGTAAACCTCCAACCGATCGGAGATTTCCTTCAGGATCTCTGGCGCCCGTGTGGCATAACATCCTGTGATCACCACCCTGGCGTGAGGATTTTCTCTCAACACCTTTCGAATCACCT
>JAKLIS010000107.1 GCA_022709485.1 Elusimicrobiota bacterium
TTCTTTTCCTTGTTTATTGTTTAATCATGGGGGGGTGGGGGGGGGGTTGGCCTCACCGCGGTTTTACTTTGGAATGGCAGCGCTTCTTATTCTCATCGCCTCTTGGTACTGGGTTTTTAAGGCCCGGAGTCTTTACCGACATGTGAAGGGAATCGCCAGCGTTTTTCTTATCTTTAATTATCTCGTCCCTCTTTTTTCATCATGGCATGCCATCCCATTGGCAGGGTTGTCTGTTTTATTGCCACCAGGAATACTGAGGAAATGGATTTTAATGTTTTCCGCGAGTTTGGCTTTTTCGAATCTGCATATTTTGGTCAGGACGTATGATCAGGCGTTCGATTTTTTTATCGCCTTTTTTGTTCCTGTCGCAGGGGTAGCGATTTTTTCAATTTGGGATTTTTTAGGGTCTCAGAATATCCTGGTCTTCCAGAAGTTCTTTGGCCAATTTGTAAAAGCAGAACGCCATAATGGTTAAGGCAATGATCCAGAAGAAAACTGAGAAGCCTTCCACCAGGTCCCCAAGGAACGGAAGGTCAAAATTTGTTTTTTGGGAAAGGTTTTCTTTTAAGGGGGGGGGGAGAGCGGGGATCTGATAGGCGGAAAAGATTTCTTTGTTTAAAAAATTTAAAGATTGAACCTTAAAGTGAAGCCAAATCCCCAATCCCGCGTCGATGAGAATCCCTCCCATAAAAATGGATTTAAGAAATTTGGGATATTCTCTAAATCCTGAAGCTGCAAACGCCAGCCCCAATAAAACCAGCGGCTGGAACACGAGATGGGCCGTCCCAAACTCTTCGGGGTGAGGAATGAGGAAGAGAGCCCCCACGCTCCCCACCGCCACCAAACCGGTCCAAAAAAGAACCGCCGCCCTATCAGAAGGCTTTCTCAAGCTGGATGCCGTTTGCCATAAAACCAAAATCCACCCCACCGACCCGAAAAGAAACAATAAGTTTGTTTGATATAAAACAAATGCAAAATCCCGAATTCCTACCAATTTTCCGAATTCGAAGAGATAGGGAGGTTTGTCCAAGAAATGGGGAAGATTGATGGAGTTGACAAAGTTCTGGATCATGGGAATGAGAGGATTCAGAGGGGAAAAAGGCCGAAGAAAGCGGCCGGCAATCTGCTCTCTGTCAAAGTTCGTCATCATCCAGCCAAACCAAAGGCTCATTAACAGGAGGGCGGCCGTGATAGATCCCCACGCCGGGCCGATAGCCCCTTTCCGATGCCAAAATTCAGAAATAAAAAAATGGAGACACAAGAAAAGGAACAACGGAGCCATTGAATAATGAGTTAGAAATCCCGCCGCTCCGGCCCAAAGCCCAAGTCCCATTTGGCTTAAATCCTTTTTTCGAAATCCGGAGTGGTATAAATAGACTCCTGTCAGCGCGAAAAAACTGGCCAAGCTTCTGGCCCATGGATAGGTGGCGTTCTGAATGACCATGGGATTGAAAATGAAAAGGGCGAATAAAGACCACGGAAGAATTTTTCTGGGAAATCCCAATTTGGCCGCCAGAAAGAAAACGGGGAAAAAAACCAGGGTATTAATAAACAAAGACGTTAACTGGAAAACAGGGAATGAAGATCCTGCCTGAGCCATAAAATGGGAGCAGACGACAAAAAAGATCGGCGGTCTGAAAAAAAGCGGGAGACCGTCGATAAACCCCGTCTGGAGGGGTTGCCTTTCCAAATAGAAAAAGGCCCGTTGATAGCTCGACAACCAATCCCCGGCCCATCCCGCTCCGGAAATATTTCGGACAAGCCCGGTTAGGGAAAACGTGAGGACCACGAATAAGCCGTAAAAGATAAATAGATGAAGAAGTTTTCCATTCAAAAACGCTTTGAATAACTTTCTTTTGGAAATAATGAGCAATAGGCAAGCGAAACTGTAAACCCAATGAAAAAAGGAGGGAAGTCCAAACAGGTAGAGAATAAAAGAGAAGGAAAAAATTAAAACAAGAGAAATGAAGATGCCGGAAATAATTTTTTCTTCGATCGTCCACGGTTTCCCGCTGACAAAGATAAATCCCGGGAAAAATGCTCCGAGATAAAAAAGAAACGGAAGAGTCATGCTTGTTGGCGGCATGGGTCCTTAAGAGACAGGAATAAAGTTTTTCTGGGGGATAATTTTTGTCGCCGATGAGCCGGGAGTTTTCCAGGACAAAATGACCATCGCGTTCCCAAAGTCTTCCATGTACTCCAGGCGAATGGGATAAACACCTTTTTGGAGATATATATTTCCAGTGTTTGTTGTCGGCCCATGGCTTTTCCAATCTTGAATGACCAATTGTTCATTGACCCACAATCGGACACCGTCATCGGATAAGGCCGAGAATTGGTAATCACCCGTTTTTGAGATTTTCAATTTTCCTGACCAGCGAATGGAACACCCATCTGGGGCCAGTCCCGGAGACAATGGTTTTTGCCCCCAATTAAATGAAATATTGGGATCTTTCTTGACCAAAGCCAGATCGGTCAAATTCATATCCCTGAAGTATTCGCCTTTTAATCCATTCTTCTTCAATTGAGCCGGCTTAATGGCCAGGGCATAAACGAGGGAAACCCCAATAATAGAGGTGAGAATAACGAGGGAAATTTTATGTCGAGCCCATATTTTCTGGAATTCTATGGGTTTGGAAAATGTTTTTCGAATTTCAGATTCAAACAATGAGATCATGACCTCCAGATCTTCCAGGAGTTGAAGGAAATGTTTGGCTTGGATCGCGGGAACAACGTGAGAGGTCTCACTCAGTTTTTTTGCTTTCTCAAAATTTTCATGGAAGAAAGGAACATTGGCTTTAATCCGGGAATCAAGGCGGTTTTTCAAGTCAGGAGAGGATTGGGCCAATTCTTGAGCTAGAGAATCCAGAAATCCCATTGACCTCTCAGCAATCATCAAGGCCGAGGAATAATCGGCATTTTCCGCCACCAGCACCGCTGAAGAAAAAGATTTTTTGGCTTCATGAAGAAGAGTGGATAGGCGCTCCGGAATTGAATTAAAAATCATTTTTTTAAAACCCCCGTCAGGAATAGTTTGTTGTTAGTTGTAATATTTTTGACCCTCATCGTACAAACTTATTTTGTTTGAAACTTCCACAACACAGGTTTTTTGGAGCCTCCCGGCTGGTTAAAAACTTTGGAAGGCAAATATTTCAACCTCATAGATCGCCGTCATGCGGTTATTTTGGAGACAAGTCCACCAGTCCAAAACGTCCCTCATGGCTCCCGCGTTTTCTTTATCCCCCAGAATAAATGGAAGAATGAAGCCCCCAAACCTTGCCTCACTATTGTAAAATCCGGCTTCTTTCTGAAACAAACCCACCGGTTTTAACCCCGCGTGACTTAATTTTTCACTAAAAAGGAACTTTATTATGAACTTGCTGAGCGACATCAAAATCAAAGTCGGCGCCGAAAAAGACTGCGTCCAAACGGTTTCTGTGGAATGGTCCGCCTCCAAAGTTAAAGAAAAGGTGGAGGAAGCTTTCGAATTGATTAAAAACAAAGCCAAAGTGCCCGGCTTTAGGCCGGGGAAATCCCCCATTGAACTCATCAAAAAAAATTATGCCGATTCGGCATACGCTGAAGCGCAAGACATTCTTCTTCGAGAGGGAGTCTCGGAAGCCATCAAAAAAGAAAATTTAAAGCCCATCCAAAGCCCCGTCATCCAATCTCTTAAATTTGAACCAGAAAAACCGTTCCATTTTGAATTTAAAGTCGAGGTGGCCCCAGACATTAAAGTGACCGGGTACAAAGGATTGAAAATCAATAAGAAACAAGATCCCGTTGACGCGGCAAAAATCGAAAAAACCCTTCAAAACATCGCCGAAATGAACGCCAAATTGGTGGAATCGAAAGCCGAAAGCCTTGAAAAAACCCATTTCGCGGTGATTAATTTCGAAGGCTTCATGGAGGGGAAACCCATCCCCAACGCCAAGACGGAGAACTACCTTTTGGATATGTCCAGCCCCCAGCTCATTGCCGGTATTGCGGACGGCATATTGGGCGCCAAAGCCGGGGAAGAAAAAGAAATCACGGTTAATTTCCCCGCGGACTCGCCCCTGAAAGATCTGGCCGGCAAGCCTGCGACCTTCAAGGTGAAACTGATTGCCATCAAGGAGAAAGTGACCCCGCCCCTGGATGACAACATGGCCAAAGACATGGGCATGGAATCCCTGGCCCAACTTAAAGAAAGAGTTCAGCAAAACCTTGAAAAAGAGCGTGATATCGCCGTGAAAAGAGACATGGAAAATCAAATTGTGGACCACCTATTGGAGGCCAATAAATTCGAAATCCCGGCGAGTCTTGTGGATCGGCAGCTCCATTATATTCAACATCGTGAACAGGAACGTTTGGCCCGTCAAGGCGTTCCAGAAACCGAGCAGAAGAAAGCATTGGAGAATATGACGCCCGACCACCGGACAAAGGCCGGTAACCAAGTGCGCCTTCAGTTTGTTCTGGAAGCCATCTCAAGGGCTGAAAAAATTCAAGTGTCGGATGAGGAAATTTCATCTAAAATCAACAAACTCGCGGAGGAATCTTCCAGCAAAGATAAAGCCAGTTTCGAGAAGGTTCTTCGAGAACAATATTTGGACTCCATTAAGTCCGACATCACAGACGAAAAAGTTTTTGACTGGATTTTGGCCAACGCCAAAATCAAAGAATTAGCATAGAAGCGGGAGGAACGAAATGATTATTCCGTCCATTATCGAGAGGTGGAATCAGGGAGCCGTGGTCGGCTACGATATTTTTTCAAGGCTCCTCAAAGACCGGATTATTTTTGTGGGGGGTTTTGGCGGCGCCGTGACGACCGATTCGGCGAACCTCATTATCGCCCAACTTCTCTATTTGGAAGCGGAAGACCCGGAGAAAGAAATCAATCTCTATATCAATTCGCCGGGCGGCATGGTGACGGCGGGTTTGGCCGTCTATGACACCATGCAATACATTCGATCCCCCATCACCACTATTTGCATGGGAATGGCCATGTCCTTCGGAGCGGTTCTTCTCACATCCGGGACCAAAGGCCGGCGCTACGCGTTGCCCCATTCCCGGGTGATGATTCACCAGCCTCTTCTGTCGGGAAACGGGCTATCCGGACAGGCCACCGACATCCGGATTGAAACAGCGGAACTTCTTAAGGTTAAGGAGCGGCTCAATCAGATTTTGGCCCACCACACAGGACAGAAGCCGGATAAAATCCGGGCGGATATGGAGCGGAATTATTACATGTCCGCGGAAGAAGCCAAAAATTATGGACTTATTGACGAAGTGATTTCTACCCGTAAACTTGTCGAATTGGAAAAGAAATAAAACCATGGCCGTCATTCCCCCTTTCGCGGGAATGACGAAAGAATGACAAAAAATTAAGGAGCAAGCATGGCATCGCAGACAGAACCCCCTGAATCACCCCAATGCGTTTTTTGCGCGAAGGGCAAAAAAGACGGTCTGAAACTCATCGGCGGTCAAGGGACCTACGTTTGTGAAGAATGCATTCGGAATTCTTACGCCCTTCTCCAGCGGATAACCGAAGAGGAAGAACGAAACGCCATCCGGCGTCTTCCCCGCCCCGCGGAGATCAAAAAAGCCCTGGATGAATATGTCATTGGACAAGAAAAAGCCAAAAAGACTTTGTCGGTGGCTGTTTACAATCACTACCGGCGCGCGGATTTGTTGGAACGGGAAGGCCGGCATGGAACCAAAGTGGAGGTTGAACTCAGCAAATCCAACATACTTTTAATTGGACCCACCGGAACGGGCAAAACCCTCCTCGCTCAAACCATGGCCAAGCTCCTTCATGTTCCTTTTGCCATTGCCGACGCCACGGT
>JAKLIS010000108.1 GCA_022709485.1 Elusimicrobiota bacterium
TTATTTACAGGAAAGGGCCTGTTCTGGGAATCGATTTTACAGGGGGGACATCTCTTCAAGTGGGATTTCAAAAACTGCCTCCTATAGAAGATGTCCGAAGTTCACTCAATAAAGACGGTTGGGGGAGCTTCACCCTTCAAAGCCAACCGGTGAATAATTCCATGATTATCCGGATCAAATCCGGGGCTGAAAAAGATAAGAGCGATTTGGCGTCAAAACTGATCGCGACCTTAAATAAGGATTTTAGCGGAAACGTAAAAACCTTGCCTGAACGGGTTGAGTTCGTCGGCCCCGTCATTGGAAAGAAATTGATTGTGGATACCCTGTGGGCCATTTTGGGATCCCTGGTGGGGATTGTCATTTACGTCGCGTTTCGGTTTAAGAAGATGATTTGGGGGATCGCAGGCGTGATCGCCTTGGCGCACGATGTATTTATCACCTTCGGCTTTTTGACACTCATGAAGACTGAGCTCACGATCGAGGTGGTGGCTGCCTTACTCACTTTGGCCGGGTATTCCATTAACGACACCATTGTTATATTTGATCGGATTCGGGAAAACATGACCTTGTCGAGGAAAGAGACTCCCCTTGAGATTTTTAACCGGAGCATCAACGAAACAATGGCCAGAACCATCAACACCTCTCTCACTGTTTTATTGGCGGCGGCGTGCTTGCTTATTTGGGGCGGAGAAACCATATTCGCGTTTTCCTTGACCCTGACCTTTGGGTTGATTATAGGCTCTTATTCCACCATCGGCATCGCTTCAGCTCTCGTGTATCAGCTGGAATACAAAAAGTAAAAGTTCAACTCGAAGCCGCATTCTCGATTGGCTCAATTCCGTTTCGATTATTAAAATTATCGACGGGACCGTTCTGTAACACGGTCGGGAATCTGTCTCATTACAGAAGGGATATTTATGGGGCTGGGTTCTCGCTCAAAAAAGGATCAATTCAGTTGAAAGTAAAAAAGTTCCGCATCAAGCCGCGCTTGGGCATCGTGACCAGAAATATCAGGTCAATGATGGGCGTTAAGCAATTGCCCGAAGACGTTGAAAACGCCATTTCACCAGAATCCACTTCTTTCATATCCCAAATTTCTCCCTTGGCGTTTTACTCCACTTGGACCGGAAGCAAGATTCCAGATTGTTTCGCATCACTTCTTAAAAAATCCGGTCCCAATAAACCGGTGGCGGTGTCGGCGGTCATCGCGACCATAGGGAGCGCCTCAGAAGAATCCATCTCCAGATTTTTGATGTCGGGTGAAACCAATAAATCTCAAATCTGGACGGCTTTAAGCGAAGATTCAGCGGATCTCTCGTTTAATTTTATTTTTAAGCTGCTCACAGAAGACGCGGAAAAAGACGACTGCGAAGTTCCTGAAGTGGTCATGATTTCTGAAGAACCGATTCTGGGAGAAGCGTTGGAACTTCTGGGAGCCGCGCGAGAAAATATCCGATTAGAGAATTCCCATTTAACTCCCCGTTTCACGCGGATAGGCTTGGCGGCATGGATTCCCGTATCAAAGAGAAAAGCCACCGCTCTCTTGGCTAAGAAAGCCGGCTAATCTCCGTCCTTTTTCAAATATGATTCCTCAGTTGGTCTCATTCATCGGGGCCTTTTATTTACGCCTGGTCGGGAACACGTCATTTATTCAAAATGTGGACGATCCGGCCTTTAAAGCATTCCGGCGTGATAGAAAACCCGTCATTTACGCCCTTTGGCACAATAATCAGGTGGCCTTGGCTTGCGCCCACCGCGGGGAAAAGGTCCATGTCATCGTGAGCAAAAGCAAAGACGGCGAATACATCGCCCGGGTCATGGAGCGTCTTGGGCTTATTCCCGTTCGAGGATCCTCTAGCCGGGGGGGAGAACAAGCGCTTCGGGAAATTATGGGGGTCTTAGAAAAAGGCGGCCAAGCGGGTTTTACTCCGGATGGACCGAAAGGTCCGGTGCAATCCATCCAGCAGGGAGTCATTTGGGCGGCTCAAAACACGGGGGTCCCGGTGGTGGCAGTGGGGGCCGCGTCCCGCCGCCAAATGGTTTTTAACTCTTGGGATAAATTTAAAGTGCCGCTTCCTTTCAGCCACCTCGTCATTTCCCACGAAAAACCTTTTTTCATCTCACCTGATGAAAAGCCTGATAAAGCCGAAGAAAAAGTGAGGAGCGCTCTTAACCGGGCTCAAATAACCGCCGACGAGGAAATCAAAAAATCTAAAGGATGGAGGTTTATCATGACGGGACGGATAATCCTTTGGATATACAAAGGTCTTTCCGGAATCTTGAGCCCTCTCATATTGCTTTATTGTTTTCTGAAATTTGGTTTTAGAAGATCCCTTCGAGACATGAGTGAGCGTTGGGGACGAGGAAATTTTTTCCCTCCGGCGAATTTTCCGCGTGTCTGGTTTCATGCGGCTTCCGTCGGAGAATGGCGTGCGCTTCATCCTATTTTAAAGGAATTTATGGCGCAAAAGGGTCTTGAAATGGTGGTGACCGTGACCACCGCGACGGCCAAAAAATTGGTTTTGGCCGAGGCGCCGGGCGTTTTTGTGAAGCTTCTCCCGCTGGATTTTGGCTGGCTTTTAAACCGATGGATTCGGCAATTGAATCCGCACAGTTTTTGCGTCATTGAATCGGAATTGTGGCCGAATTTAATCGACACGGTGTCCCGGCTTCATATTCCTGGGTTTATCTTAAACGGGCGGCTGTCACAGAAAAGTTTTATGAAATGGAGAAAATTTTCCCCCTTGGTTTCTCAAGAACTCCGGTATTTTTCTCATCTTTATGTTCGCACCGAGCGCGATCGTATTTATTTTTCAGGTTTGGGAGCTAGAGAAAACGACGTGGAAGTATTGGGGAATTCCAAGGCGGACAATTTGATAATACTATCTCCGGAACAAAAAACCGAAAAAAGAAAATCGTTTCTCGGCGATTGGAGCGGAGTGTGTGTGATTGGGGTGAGCACCTGGCCGGGGGAAGAAGAACTTATTTTGAAATTATTGGACAACCCGGCGCATCAGAATGTTCGTATTATTCTGGTCCCTCGGAAAATGGCCCGAATAAATGAAATCTTAAACCGGCTTAATTCGAAAAATCTTACCTCGCAACTTTTTAGTGACGTGAAAAAAGGGCGGAAGTGGGAGAGCCAAATTTTATTGGTGGACACGTTTGGGGATATGAGAGAATTGTGCGCGGTCGCTGATATGGCCTTCGTTGGCGGATCCATTTATCCCAAGGGGGGGCAAAATCCGCTGGAGCCGGCGGCGGCCAGGCTGGCCTTGGTGTTTGGACCCTCCATGGAGAATTTTGAAGATGAGTCCCGGGGACTGCTCCAGTCGGCGGGAGCTCTCCAGGGTGATGGCGCCGAATCGGTGGCCGTTTTTCTCAATCAACTTATTAGCGACAGATCCCTCCGGGAAAAAATGGGGGCCAGCGCGGCGGAAGAACTCGGGCGGCGCCAGGGTGTGGCTAAGAAGATTGTGGAAAAATTACGCATTCAATTGGATGTTTAAGAGGATATTGAGGAAATGAAAATTTTGGTGATCCGGTTCTCGAGTTTGGGCGACGTGGTCCTTGGCACCGTTATTTTTCCAAACTTAAAAGCATTTTGGCCCCAGGCGGAGGTTTCTGTTCTCACCAAAAAAGAGTTCGCGGGCGTTTTCGATGGAAACCCTCATGTCAATCATGTGTGGATTTTTGACCCCGAAAAACAGACGTTTTCCGCTTTGGCCAAAGAGCTGCGGGAACAAGGTTTTGATGTGGTTTTTGATCTCCATGGGAATCCTCGTTCTTTTTACATCCGGCTTTTGACGGGGGCCCGACGGGTCATTAAAGTTAAGAAAAATTCGCTGGAGAGAAGATTTTTGGTCTGGTTAAAAGCGCCTTCAAAAAAATTAAAAAAATCCGTGAGAGAGAGAATATTGGATTGCTTGGCCCCTCTCGAAATTCCTCAGGTGAACGGGGAAACCCAATTGTATCCTCAAAATCCTGAACGGATTTTGACGGTCTTTTCCCTTTCGCCGGATCAAATCCTTTTGGGGCTGGCCCCAGGCGCGAAACATGCCACAAAGCGCTGGCCGGTGGAAAAATTTGCCGAGGTGGCCAACCTTTTAGGGAAAAAACCCAATGTGGTGACGGTTCTATTGGGGAGCCAGGGGGACCAGCTTGTTTCTCAAAAACTTTTGGCGCAATTGACGGTGCCTTTTCGCGATCTGACTGGCTGGACCAGTATCCCTGAACTTATCGCCGTGACGTCTCGTCTTTCGCTTCTCGTCACAAACGACTCGGGAATTTTGCATATAGGTGAGGCTCTTAAAATTCCCACCGTCGCTATTTTCGGTCCCACCGTGAAAGAATTTGGTTTTTCTCCCTATCGCTCCGAAAGCCGGCTCATTGAAGCGGATGGTTTAAAATGCCGTCCATGTTCTCTGCATGGCACAGAAATCTGTCCTTTAAATCACTTTCACTGCATGGCGGACATTCAGCCGGAAGCGGTTGTCAAAGCCGGGTTAGAGGTGGCCCCCGTGTTCAAATGAGAATTCTTCATTTAATCGATGAGAGATGGGATTCTGGCCTGACCCATTACGCGTTGCGGATCGCTCTCCTTCTTCAAAAGTTCGGAGACGTGGTATGCGTGGGGGTGCTGCCTGGCAAAAAACCTGAAGCCTTGGCCAAAGAAATGGGGTTAGACACCACGCCCATCGACTCCTTCTCCTCTTTGAGAAAATATCTTTACAAAAGAGAATTTGATCTCATCAATGTCCATACCGGTAAAACTCATACATGGGCCGTGTTATCTCAACTTCTTAAAAAACCCCCATACCGAATTCCGATTGTCCGGACCCGGGGAGACGCTCGCATTTTGAAAGTTAATCTATTGTTTAAATGGATTTATTCTCGAACCGCCGCCGTCATAGCTGCGTCGGATCACATTCGGAAACAATATGAAATGGGATTTGGGTTCAATGAGGAATCCGCTCGAACCATATATCCGTCCGTTGAATGCGACGACGCGCCCACGCTTCCGCCAAAAAATATCGTTGGAATTTTAGGACGGTTGGATCCCGTTAAAGGCCATGTGACGTTCTTGGAAGCCGCGGCCCAGGTTCTCAAGGAAAAAAGCGATGTTGAGTTTTTAGTGGGAGGCGGCGAAGCCAATATCTCTTATGAAACATTGAAAGAATTTGCCCGCCAGTGGGGTATCGATGAAAAAGTGAAGTTTTTGGGCTATCAAGAAACCGCCTTGGGGTTTATGCGCCGGTGTTCGATGGGTGTCATCGCTTCCGTCGGCAGCGAGGAAGTGTCCCGTGTCTGCTTGGAATGGATGGGGGTGGGCCGCGCGGTTGTTGGAACATTGGTGGGCTGCATTGCCGAATTAATTGAACCATTTGAGACCGGAATTCTTATCCCGCCGGCCGATTCTTCGGCCATGGCCCGGGCCATTCTCGATCTCTTAAATGAACCGGATTTGAATCGGAAATTGGGCGTAAACGCCCACCGGATCGCCAAAACCCAGTTCAGTGACCAAGTTTTCTTAGACAAAACCAAACGACTCTACGCTTGGGCTAGTGAACATTTCCCTCATGAACGCGCTCCGAATCGCCCACGTTGACACTGAAAGAACCTGGCGGGGCGGCCAGCAACAGGTTTTATCCCTTATTCGAGGTCTTACCGCCTTGGGCCACTTCAATTTAGCCGTCGTCAAAAAAGGAAGCGTCTTGGCCCGCCGTTTGGCTTCAGAAAGAGTTCCGTTGTTGGAATTAAATCCCTGGGGGGAAATAGATTTTGTGGCGGCCGCCC
>JAKLIS010000109.1 GCA_022709485.1 Elusimicrobiota bacterium
ATTGAGCGCGCTCTTTCATTGGCCAAACAGGGCGTCCAGGAAAACCAGTTTGCCACCTATAATACCGATTGGAATTCCAACGCCTATCTCACGGTTTCCGGCCAGAACTCCAATAACTCCATCCGCGTCCCCAACAGCTTCATGCGGGCCACGGAAGAAGGCGGCCCATGGAATTTGTATCACCGGACGGAAAAAAAGAAGGCCGCCGATGAAGATCGCGATCCCAAGCCCTGCAAGACTTTAGAAGCGCGCGAGTTGTGGGACGATATTGCCAATGCCGCCTGGGCCTGCGCGGACCCCGGAATCCAATATGATTCCACAATTAATGAGTGGCATACCTGCCCGGCCGACGGCCGCATCAACGCGTCGAATCCATGCTCCGAATACATGTTTTTGGATGACACCGCCTGCAACCTCGCCTCTTTGAATCTCTTGAAGTTCTCCAACATGGAAACAGGGCAATTCCAATTTGAAGATTACCGCCACGCCATCCGGCTTTGGACGGTCACTTTGGAGATCAGTGTTTTGATGGCGCAATTTCCCAGCCAGTCCATCGCGCAGAAGTCTTACGATTACCGGACGTTGGGGCTCGGTTACGCCAATTTGGGCGCGTATCTTATGGTTCAAGGCATCGCCTATGACTCCAAAGAGGCCATGGCCCTCACCGGTGCTTTGACCGCTATCATGCACCTCCATTCTTACGCCACCTCCGCTGAAATGGCCCAAGTGAAAGGCCCTTTTCCACGGTATTTCGCCAATCGGGAATCCATGCTTCGCGTGGTCAGAAATCATCGGTTCGCCGCCTACAATGCCACCCCGGATAAATATGAAGATTTAACGGTGACACCGGTGGGGATTGATCCCGCGTACGCCCCGGCGGATCTTGTCAAGGCCGCCCAGGAAGATGGGGATCGCGCCCTTTCTTTGGGGGAGATCTATGGATTTCGGAACGCCCAGGTCACGGTTTTGGCGCCCACGGGGACCATTGGTCTAGTGATGGATTGTGACACGACGGGCATTGAACCGGATTTCGCGCTTGTTAAATTTAAAAAGCTGGCCGGCGGGGGCTATTTCAAAATCATCAATAATTCCGTTCCGCCCGCGCTCAAGAAATTGGGCTATTCCGAAGCGGAGATTGAAAAAATCATTCGCTACTGCCGGGGGGCGGGGACCTTGGAAGGATGCCCCAACATTAACCCCGAATCCCTTCGGGTCAAGGGGTTCACCGACGCCGTCATCCATAAATTGGAAGAGGCGCTCCCCCAAACGTTCGACATTAACTTCGTCTTCAACAAATTGACGGTGGGAGAAGATTTCTTAAAAAGTGTTCTTCATATTTCTGAAGAGCAGTTGAACGACATGAATTTTAACCTTCTGAAGTTTCTGGGATTTTCATCCGAGCAGATTTCGGAAGCCAACGCTTACATCTGCGGCACCATGATGTTGGAAGGGGCGCCTCACCTCAAAGATGAGCACCTGCCGGTGTTTGATTGCGCGAACCGCTGCGGGGCCAAAGGCCAACGGTTTATTAGCCCCATGGCGCATGTGCATATGATGGCGGCGGCCCAACCCTTTATCTCAGGCGCCATCTCCAAAACCATCAACCTCCCCAACGAAGCCACCATTGAAGACATCAAAAAAATCTACCACGAGTCATGGAAAAACATGATTAAAGCCGTGGCGCTCTACCGGGATGGATCCAAACTCAGCCAGCCTTTAAATACCACCAACGACTTGGGGGATTTCCTCAAGGTGACCGAAGAAGCCACCGCTACGCCACTCCAGGTGGCCGAAAGAATTATTCACCGCTACATCGCCAAACGCCGGCGACTTCCGGATCGCCGGGCGGGCTACACGCAGAAAGCCAAGATTGGCGGACACACCGTCTATCTGCGCACGGGCGAATATGAGGATGGAAATATCGGCGAGCTTTTCTTAGATATGCATAAAGAGGGGGCGGCGTTCCGGTCCCTCATGAACTGCTTTGCCATCGCCATTTCCCTGGGGCTTCAGCACGGCGTTCCTTTGGAAGAATTCATTGAGGCTTTTGTGTTCACGCGCTTTGAGCCCAATGGCATCGTGGTGGGGAACCCCCGAATCAAAATGACTACCTCCATTATCGACTATATCTTCCGCGAATTGGCCATCACCTACTTGGACCGTCACGACCTGGCGCAAGTCAAGTTGGAAGATCTGGGCGTGGATACCATTTCTTCCAAGCCGGAGGAGTATGAATCTGAAGAAGTGATGTCTGAAAAAATTGTTCCTTTCCGGGAACCGTCGCCTTTTAAATTTAATACCCCCCGATCCAAACATCTGGAAGGCCGTCCTGTTTCTAAACTGGATATCGCCCCCAATCCCGCCATGACGCCGGCTCCCATGAAGCAAAACAAAATTGGGATTCAAGCGCATTCTTCGACGCCCGCGCCGTCGGGCGCGGTGGTGGCCAGCCCCGGCATCGGCTACAAAGGAGCGTCCTCCGCCAACATGGGGGAGATCGCCAAGCGGAAAGAAGCGCGTCTTAAAGGGTATGAAGGCGATCCCTGTCGGGAATGCGGCCAATTCACCATGGTTCGTAACGGCACTTGCCTCAAATGCGACACCTGCGGCGCCACCTCGGGCTGTTCTTAAGTCCCATTTGTCTTTTCGATAAAAAACTCCTGTATCTGGGGCATATTCAGAGCTGATACAGGAGTTTTTTTTGTGGGGGAATTGGCCGGGAGGGGGATTTAAGCGGCTTTTCGCATCTTGGGTTTTTTGCGCGCGACGACCAGCTGAAATCCGATGGCGTTTAGAAGGGCGATGAGGCTGTCGATCCCGGGGTTTCCATTTTTGGAAAGCATTTTATAAAGGCTGACCCGGTGGAGCTTCGCCAAACGTGAAATTTTGGTCATCCCTCCTTGGGCGGAAAGAACATCTCTGAGCGCCACCAGGAAGAATTCTTTGTCGCCATCTTCCAGTGCCGCGTTTAAATAGCCTGCGGCCATTTCCGGATTTTTAAGATCTGTGAGAAGTAATTTATTAAAAGAAACATAAGGTTTCATGATTTTCTCCGTTTGTAATCCAGCCAATATTCGAATGCCTTTAAAATGTCACTGCCCTGTGATGATTTATTTCCCCCACAAAGGAGGATGATAAAGATGTCACCATCCTGACCGAAGTAAACCCGGTACCCCGGCCCAAAATGGAATCGAAGTTCAAAAAGGCCTCCCCCAATAGGTTTAAAGTCGCCAAAATAATTAAAACCAATTCGCCTTATTCGCTCAAGAAGCCGAGCCTGCGTTTTCGTATCGTTGAGTGAGCTAAGCCATTCACGGAAAGGGACGCATCCATTGATAGTTCGGTAATAAAGGACTTTTCTTATTCTCATGGAATTGTATCCTATCGGCTACACTCGGTCAAGGGGGCTTTTGACGGAGATTCCGGGGCGGTTGAGGACGTGGGTGTAAATCATGGTGGTTTGGACGTGCTTGTGGCCCAATAGTTCCTGCACGGTTCGGATATCAATTCCGGATTCCAAAAGGTGCGTGGCGAAAGAGTGCCTTAAGGTGTGGACACCGGCGTGTTTGGTAATCCCGGCGTCTTTAATCGCTTGCTTAACGGCCCGCTGCAATACGGATTCATGGAGATGATGGCGCCTGATTTGGCCTGAATAGGGATCGCGGCAGAAGGTGTGGCTTGGAAATACAAATTGCCATCCCCAGGCTTTATGGAGGTTGGGGTATTTTCTTTCCAACGCGGCGGGAATGGAGGCTCCCCCCTGCCCTTTCTCCATGTCCCTTTTAAAAATGATCTCAACCCGGCGCAAATGATCTAAAAGGGCGCCTTTCAATTTATCGGGGAGCATGGTCACTCTATCCTTGTCGCCCTTTCCTTCTTTAACGGTAATCACATTTTTTTCGAAGTCGATGTCTTTAACGCGCAGCCGAAGCCCTTCCATGAGCCTTAACCCGCTCCCATAGAGAAGCTCCGCCAATAGGCGATTTGTCCCTGAAATAAATGAAAGAACCCGTTGAACTTCTCCCGTGGTAAAAACCGCCGGGATGTGCCGCGATTCGGCGGCCTTCGGAAAGGAGCCCAATTCTCCAAGCTTCATATGAAGAACCTGTTTATATAGGAACATAAGCGCGTTCAACGCTTGGTTTTGGGTCTTCGCGGAGACTTTTAAATCCACCGCCAAGTGGCGAAGGAAGTCTGTCACTTCTTCGGACCCCATATCTTTGGGATGTCTTTTATTTTTGAATAAGATGAAACGCTTAATCCAATGGGTGTATGTTTTTTCAGTTTTATAAGAATAATGCTTTAAACGTAAATGCCATCGAACTTGGTCCAGAAGTTTGGGCGGGTTTTCCGGTGCAATGACTTCCAACGTTTTGGCGGTTTGTATGGTCATAGAACTCTCCTTGTTTGATATTAAGAGGGGAGTTTTTTGGAGGGGGGGGAAGGGTGATTGACCGAGAGAAGGTTAATAAAAATTGAAAGAGTTAAGACGAAAAAATCTATCCCATGGCCGCAAAGGGTCCTCCATCCTGACAGCTATCCATTCATGCTAAATCCTGCGTTTTTTGCAGGATCTGCATTTCATCGGGGCCCCAATTTATTCTGTATCAACAAATTTCATTTGTTTCAAGTTGCAATTCCTGCACGATAGCGCCATACTGATAGCTGTCAAAAAACGCAGTAGAAGATATGTTATACCAATGGCCTCATTTGTAAATAAACCATGAAGATAATGAACTGGAAAATAATTACCAAGATAAGCAAAATCCTATTGGTGATTTTGTTTGTTATTGCGGTCCTTTTTTGGCACCCCTTGCAATTGAATGATGTGACTGCGCGGATATGGCTTTATTCCGTCCTATTTCTAATTTGGCTGTTGATTTTGAGTGCTATCAAGAACCAGGTGCCGAAGTCTGCGGTGGGGCGTTATATTGGGTTTTTCCTTTTGGTTTTAATTCCAATAATAATATTGTTTTGCGAACTAGTTTATTTCCTTTCCTATAAGTACCTTATCCCAGTCGACTATGGTATTCGGATGAGAAGGGGCGAGGATAAATGTGTTGTTCTGGAAGAATTCGCGGCGGATTATCTTTTCAAGAATCAGCCCGCGAGCTGCATCGGTTTTGAGAGATTGATTTCCAAATGGGGCTCATCATGCCCATCAGCGCACCAATTGTACGCTGCCGCTGGGAATCGGTGCGACAATCAGGAGTATTTAAAGAAGGCGATTTCAATTGAGGACCGAAAGTTTTATCGAACAATGCTTGGCAAGATTGATAGTAAGAATAAGGAATAGTGAGATTTGTTTGTGGGAAATTTTGTGTGCGGCCCGTCGGTTTAGGCCATTGGTATAACAAATCGTTGGTACTGGCCTGCCTCGCATGCACTTCGTGTCCGCTCGGCAGTCAGTACAACTCAATTCGTTGAAACTGTAGAAAAAGCCCCGCCTCCCGACGAAAAAAGCAGGAAATAGCTTTCCACAAAACTCCTCTTCTGATAAAAATAATTACGTTTTTCCGACGAGGAGGCCCTTCATGGCGAGATACAAATACTACAGTTATGAACAAGGACAATTCATTCCCGTGCAATTCGACCGGCAAATCCTACCGGACACATTTGAGTACGCTCTGGACTATATCGTCGACAATATTATGGACGTGTCGATATTCGAAGGACGCATCAAAAATGACGAAACCGGAGCGCCGGCCTACGACCCGAGAGTTCTGCTCAAGATTGTGTTCTACGCCTATGCGAGAGGAATCATCACCAGCCGAGACATA
>JAKLIS010000011.1 GCA_022709485.1 Elusimicrobiota bacterium
GCTTTTTTATCGTTTCCGCCAAGGCCTTTCTTTATATTGGACAATATTTTTCCTGCCATGATGTTCTCCTTAGTCTTTTTGTTTCAATTCAGAAGTGAGTTGCCTATTTTAAAACTTTAAAACCCAAATGGATTAAGAGTGGACAACTTTTTTTGTTTCTTTGGAGGAGCCCGCCACCAAATCCAATAAGCTTTTCCCCGCGTCCGAAAGAATTTTCAACTGCTCTTCAGAATTCCCTTCCAAATAGAGCCTTATCACGGGTTCCGTGCCTGAAAACCGTACTCCCAGCCAAGCCCCGCCAAAGAAAATAAATTTATAACCGTCTAAGTCCACAATCCTTTGAACATGAAGACCATTAATGGTGGTGGGGGGTTTGGACCCAAATTGCACCCGAAGCATATTGACCATGTCGGGGCTGGCCTCCATGTTAATCCGCTTGGTAAACCTTGGCCCCACTTCTTCATGAAGGGATTTAATTAGGTTCCTAACGGTCGTTTTGGCGCTGGCCACCATTTCAGCCACCAAAAGACAGGCCAAAATCCCGTCTTTTTCCGGGACGTGTCCCCGCATGGTGAACCCTCCGGATTCCTCCGCCCCAATCACAAATTCTCCGCCATTCGAAGGCATAATGGATTCGGCTTCTTTCATGATCTCCCCGATATGTTTAAAACCGACGGGTGTTTCTTTAAGTTCCAGGCCGTATTTCCGGGCGACGGCGTCGAGCGCATGGGTGGTCATAACGCTCCGAGCGATGATGCCTGTCCAACCTCGGGATTGCACCAGATACCGCGCCAAAAGAGGAAGAATGTCATTGGGAGTTAAATAAAACCCTCCCGCGTCAACAATGGCAAATCGATCGGCGTCCCCATCGCAGGCCAAGCCCAAATCCGCTTTTTTGGATCGAACGGTTTCAATCAAATTGGCCAAAACAGTTTCTGATGGATCAGGCCCTTTCCCGCCGAAAAGGACGTCCCTGCAATCATTCAATACTTCAACTTCACATCCCAAATCCCGGAGAATTTCCGCCAAGTAACCGCGGGACGTGCCGTACAGAGCGTCCACAACAACTTTGAGCTTGTGGTTTTTGAAGGGTTTGGAGTCCAATAAATTTTTAATGTGCTTGATGTAAGCGGGCCTGAAATCAGCGGACTGAATCAATTGCCCTGCCAGATGTTCATCTTCATTTTTCGGGATGACGCCGATTTCCCCTCTAAAGATAAGGGAAACAAAATTTTCGACGGATTTGGTTGTTTCGGGAAGCGCCGGGCCGCCCCAGGCTGTAGAAAATTTCAGGCCGTTATAATCGAACGGATTATGGCTGGCTGTGATATTGATGGCTCCGCCGGCGCCCGCGCGAATAATTTCAAATGCCACGACGGGAGTGGGTACGTCGCGGTTGCTCAAATGAACTTCAATTCCGTTGTTGGCCAGAATCTGAGCGGCTTCTCTGGCGAAATGTTCCGATAAAAAACGGGTGTCATACCCGACGATAAAAGGCTTATTGTGATTCTTTTGCTGGAAAATCTCTTCAGCAATGGCTTGAGTGCAAACGCGCAGGTTTGGAAAAGTAAAACCCTCTGCCATAATGGCGCGCCAACCCGATGTTCCGAAACGAATTCCCAATTTTTCCTCCCGACAAAGCCACACAATGAAACCCGCGTGTGGGGGCCCACAATAGAAAAGGGGTGAAAAATTGTCAATCGCCTTTATCCGGGGCTTTTTTGCATGAGAAAAACGCCTTTATTAATGCGTTTTCTTTCAATTTTCTGCAAAAAAACCGTCACTCCCGTCGATAAGGGAATGTATAATCTTTCCGGCTTTTCGAAATACCACCCCCTGCCTCACTCTGACTCCCCCTCCTCTTTTTAAAAGCCCTGTCCCTTTTTCAATATTTCCCCAACACAAACCCCTCCTCGGATAATAACGGAGGTTAAATGAACCGATTAACCATTCAATGTTTCGAACAAATTCGGGCGTTCTGCAGAGAGATAAAAGCAGAAATATCTAAATGGGTGAAGGGATATCTTTTTCACCGGCCGGCCATTTTAATTTTGGCCGTTCTGGTGATATTCTTAATCACCCTAAGTCATTTTTCTCTATGGCCGCCGGGCCCGTCTCCCTTTTCACCGGATTGGATTGACACCCCCCTTATTTTTACCGGCGTGGTCGCCTCCCAGCCCGACGCGAGGCCCCGAGGAACCGTTTTTGTTCTCCGGATGGAAACCGTTGAAAAGATAGGGGACTTTGGATCCAAAAAATCCTTCAACAAACTGGTCATGATTCAGGTCAAAGGTGGGAGTCCTTTTTTAGCCGGCCCTCATGATCGTTTGGAAGTCATCGGCCGGATCCAGCGACGAAAATCGGTTCCCATTCCCGGTGTCTTTGATTATCAGGAATATTTGAAAATCCAAGGAATTGAATTCCAGATCTTCTGTTCGGGAAAATCCGTCAAAAATTTAGGGCCAGCCAGGTATTTTTCCGCGAAAAGGGGGGGATGGATTCTTCATCAGAAAGTGGCCGCTATTTTCGCCCGGCATCTCTCGAGTGAAAAAGCGGCTGTTCTATCCGGGCTCACCATCGGAGACCGGCCTCGTTTTCATCCCGAAATCAAACGCATATTTGTTGAGTCAGGCACTATGCATGTGCTGGTGGCCTCGGGATCCAACGTTGCCTTTGTCATAGCCATGTGGTACTTATTTTTCCGATTTTTATTCCGCGCCCCTCATCGGTGGGCGCTCGCCACGGCGTTTCCGTGGGTTTGGACCTATGTTTTTCTAGTGGGAATGGACCCTCCCATTTTTCGAGCCGGCATTATGGCCACGGTGGGCCTTATTTCATTTATTGCCGCCCGAGAGGACCGTCCTTTTAGCGCCTTGGCCTGGGCGGCGATTGCGATCCTCCTCATTAAACCCACCTCTCTCTTTGATGTGGGCTGCCAAATGTCATTTGCCACCGTCTTCGGCTTGCTTTACTTTCTTCCAAAAACTCAGAACCTCCTTTCCCGCGTCCCTCCGGTTGGCCGATGGTTTCTGTTTATTTGCGTCACTACTTTGAGCGCCCAAATTTGGCTTTTGCCCATCACGGCGGCGGTGTTTAAACGCTTTTATATTGTTTCTGTCGCGGCCAATATTCTAGTCATTCCGCTGGCCGCCGGGGGATTGGCCGCGGGAGTGATACTGGTGGTTTTCGATTTCGTCCATCGGCACTGGATGGCGATTCCCTGGATTATAGAAATGGTTCAAAAGGGAATTGCTTTATATCTCGGTTTTCTAATCGAGCTTGTCAGGTTTTTTTCAAATCACCCCGGGGGATCGTTCTGGATGAAAAGCCCTTCCCCTTTTTGGACCCTGGGGTTTTATTTGGCGTGCCTCTCTGTTACAGGAATTAATAAATCTCGAACCGCGCGAATGGGCATTATTGCGGCGATTGTTTTTTTGATGTTTGGCATTCTGAGTTCGAGACCGCCCCGAATCCCGCCGGGCGCATTTTCTTTGGTTTGGATTGATACCGGCCGGACAGCTTCGGTTCTCCTTCGGACTGGAACAGGGAAAAATTTCCTTATAAATCCGCCCCCCCTGGAAAAAGAAGGTCCATTTGAAAGAATTCTTCAGCCATTTTTCGCGGAACTCGGCATCAAAAAGTTGGATGCTATTGTTCAACCACCGGATAGAAAAGCGGTAAAAATAGACCTGAAGGAAACCGGCACCAAAATGCTCTTTTTCCCAATGGAAAAAAATCTTAAAAGCCGACCGGTTTTTATCATGGCGCCAGGAAAAAATATTCTTTTGGCCGAGCATCTGCCTCTAAAAGTTCAAAAGACCCTCCTTGGCGCCAAAATTAAAAATATCGATATCATTCAAGCCCGCTTCAACCCGAAGATGAAGTGGGCCCCGGAATTTTCAGCCAAATTCAACCCGGCATTACTGATAGAAACGGGGTATGTATCCGAAAAGAGGCCGTGTTGTCCTCCGTGGAAAACTCCAAATGCGATCGCCATCCAAAAAGCGGGTTGGCATGAATTCAAATCGTGGACGGATTAAAAAAAAGGATGGTTGGTTTTTCTTTTTTTCTTAAAAAATTGAACAGCCACAAAACCCGTCACAAATCCACCCACATGCGCCCACCACGCCACGCCCCCCACATCTCCGCGCGTGACCCCAACGGTAAGAGATCCGAAGCTATTTAACGCCTGAGTAAAAAACCATAGGCCCAAATAAAAGAAGGCGGGAATTTCAATTATCCGGATGATGAAAATGAAGATAAAAAAGGTCTGCACCCGCGCATGAGGGAAAAGAACAAAGTAACTTCCCAAAATTCCGGCAACCGCCCCGGACGCTCCCACCATTGGCAACGCGCTTGAGGGATTGGCGAATAGCTGTGCCAAAGCCGCTCCGACGCCCATCAAAAGATAATAAAAGACATATCGAAAATGCCCGACCCGGTCTTCGACATTGTCTCCAAAAATAAAAAGAAACCACATATTACCGATGACATGCGCCCAGCTCCCATGAAGAAACATAGATGAAAAAATTTTGGATACCTGTTCAACAGGAGCGGAAAAAAACCGAGCGGGAACAAGGCCGTTCTGGATAATGAACGCCTCAAGCTGGCCGGCCTCGGATAATTTCCATTCGTGAAGGAAAATAGCGATGTTGATAGCGATAAAAAGATAATTGACGAATGGAAAGGTTTTGGAGGGAACGTTATCTTTTAAAGGAAACATTTAGAGGGGACGTTTGGCGGCCACACCCAAGCGGCGCGGATAATGTTTTGATGTGGGCTTCACTTTTTGGATAACGACCAAATTCCTCGAACCTCCCAAATCTCCTATTTCATAATGGCGAATCTCTTTGACTTCTCCCCCCAATTCTTCCAGCGCGACATTTACCCGCGTGGCTTCTTCGGCAGCGGTGCGGCCGCGATGGGCTACCAACAATCCCCCAATCCTCAAAAAGGGAAGGCCGTATTCAATGAGCGTCGATAAACTCGAAAGCGCCCGGGCAAAGGCCAAGTCGTATTTCTCACGGTGATCTTTTTGATGGCCTAATTCTTCGCATCTTTCATTAAATATTTCCACTTTATTGAGCTCCATGGCGCCCACGATGGCGCGAAGGAAGGCGCATTTTTTCCCAGTCGACTCAATGAGAGAAACCGTCCAGCCTGGGTTGGCAATTTTTAACGGAAGCCCCGGAAACCCGGCGCCCGTTCCGATATCGATAACGCGGACACTCCGGGATTTAAAAACGTCGTCGACGATCATAGGGGCGAGTGAATCCGCAAAATGGCCTAAGGCGATATGAAGGGGTTCTTTTAACGCGGTTAAGTTGACCTTCTTGTTCCACTGGATGAGTTCATTTAAATACACGTCGAAAAAATCCATTCCCTCAGGCGGAAGACTGACTTCCCATCGAGACAGCGCCTTTTCGAGTGTTGTTCTCCAATCTTTTTCTTCCATTGTCATTTTTTTCCTCTTTGTTCATCAACTGAAACACTTTTTTTCAGCGGATGTTTTGAAATTTCAGTGAATCGTTTTAAATAAATTAAAAGAATACCGATATCTGAGGGCGGGATTCCGGGTATCCGGGACGCCTGGCCCACCGTGACCGGTTTTATTTTTCGAAATTTTTCTCTGGTTTCCAAAAGAAGTCCGGGAATTTTACTGGTGTCAAAATCCTCCGGGATGCGTTTGGATTCTAATTTTCGAAATTTGGCGATGTCCGCTTCCTGTTTGGCCAGGTAACCCTGATATTTGTGTTGAACCCAAATTTGATACGCCTCCTGGTTTTCTGACCAGGGCCCCTTGGAAATGTCAAAGGCGTGAAGGGGATCGCTGTTTTCTTCCAAAAAGGGCTTCATGGGGGAACCCAGTTTCCCGCGAGACATAAGCGCGTTGGCCACACGGTGCCGATATAAGCGGAATTCCTCAAAATTCTTGGCGCCAATAAGGCCAATCCGGCGGCCGTAATCCATGAGTCGAATATCCGCATTGTCCCACCGAAGATGAAGGCGGTATTCCGCGCGACTTGTGAGGAGCCGGTAAGGTTCATCCACGCCCTTGGTCACTAGGTCGTCAACCATGACGCCCAAATAGGCCTCATCCCGCCCGACAATAAGAGGCGGTTCTTCTTTAAGCGCCAAGGCAGCATTGATTCCTGCCAAAAGTCCTTGACCAGCAGCCTCTTCGTAGCCTGTTGTTCCATTTATTTGGCCCGCGAAATACAGACCCGGAACCAGTTTACTTTCTAACGTGGGTTTTAAATGGGTGGGGGGTACATAATCATATTCAACCGCGTATCCGTATCGGATGAACCGAGCATCCTCAAACCCTGAAACGGAATGGACCATGGCTTCTTGAACATCTTCAGGAAGACCGGTCGACAACCCATTGATGTAAACCTCGTTTGTAAAGTATCCATCAGGTTCAACAAATATATGGTGCCGATCATGGTGCGGAAATTTAACGACTTTATCTTCAATGGAAGGGCAGTAACGGACACCGGTTGCCTTGATTTTTCCTGAATAGGTGGGAGAGCGGTCCAGGTTTCCCATTATTATTTGATGGGTTTTTTTATTGGTGTATGTCATCCAACATGGAATTTGTTTCTGGGGTAATGATCGCGTGTGAAATGAAAAGGGGATGGGATTTTCATCCCCCGGTTGGATTTCACATTTGGCGTAGTTAATGCTGGTCCCGTCTAATCTCATCGGAGTCCCGGTTTTGAGCCGTCCCAATTCAAATCCTAAACTTCTTAAGGAATCGGACAGGAACATGGCGGCGGGTTCTCCGCGCCGGCCGCCTTCCACATGATTTAGACCGCAATGAAGAAGCCCGCGCAAAAAAGTTCCGGTTGAAAGAATGACGGCGCGGCTTTGATAACAAATCCCATTTTTATCAACCACGCCGGCGACGCGAGACTTATCCACAAAGATATCCACACAATCCCCAGATAAAACTTGAATATTGGGGGTTTTTTGGATTATTTGGGTCATTTGGTCCCGGTACAGGACCCGATCGCATTGAGCCCGGGGCGACCAAACAGCAGGTCCTTTTCCTCGGTTGAGCATCCTGAATTGGAGGGCGGCTCTGTCCGTTGCCCGGCCCATCTCGCCACCCAGGACATCGATCTCCTTCACCAATTGTCCCTTGGCCGTTCCTCCGATGGAGGGATTGCACGACATTTGACCGATTTTACTGGGGTCAAGCGTCATCATCAAAACCTTCAAACCCAAACGGGCGGGGGCCAATGCCGCTTCGATGGCCGCGTGCCCCGCGCCAATGACAATGATGTCATATTTTTCTGAATAGGTTTTCATTCTAATTTTTCCTCAAATACAATCAATTTCCAACTTGAAAGGGCCCGTATTCTACTCGAAATCATCCCCCTTGAGAACGAGACATAATTGATCTAGTTTAGTAACAGATATGAAAGTTTTTCCCAAGAAAATACTCTTTGGGGCGATTTGGGTTGTTTGCGCCAACCTCTATTCTGCGGGCATTCAGAAGGCCACAATTGCCAAACCAGGGAACGGGTCCGCCGCCGGGGCTCAATTCACTTTTTCCGGCATCCGGTTTGTTCCGCGCGAAGACGTTTTCTATCAGCAAATTATTCCGGGTTTGGCTGACTTGGCGCCGACTATCGGACCCGGATACAAAGTGGGCGTTTTCACAACCGGGAAATATAAAGGATACGATCTGATTTGGGCCGCCTTTGTTCCGGGGGGATCAACGGAAGAAACGTCCCAAAATATTCTTTATGACTTGCGATTCGCGAAAAAAGGCCGGGATTATATTTTTCTTCCCCGCATTTCAGACATCGCAGATCCAGCCGTCAATCCAGCAAAAAGCAGCAACATTCTGCCGGATGTTTTCAAGAAAATGGATACGGTTTTTCATATAGACAAAGATTTCACCGTTCCCTTTTTGGAAAACCCGGTTAAAATTTCAAGCTCCCATTCCCGTCAAACCCTTTCGCTAAAAGGGAAGGGCGAAGGAATTGTTAAACCCACCCAATTTCAAACCGTTTTTAAGTCTGATATTTTTGGGCCCATAGTCCGACTAAAAGACGAAAACTCCGCAGGCTTTACAGTTGATGATTTTTTCATTTTCCGGCCCGATGGGACCTACGTGATTCTGACCTATGTGCCGGATTTTTCAACTAGAGACATACAATGGAAAACGCCCAGTAAAAAAGGCGGTGAGAAAGAATTTGTTCTCTCCGCTCTCTTTATTCCCGATGAACCCGCAAAAGTAATCCCATCCGTTGTGCCAAATAGATATCTCTTGGATAAAGATTTAGAAGCCGTGGGTCAAAACCGTTGGGGTGATTCCATTTTCGAGCTTAAAGACGGCAGCCATCCAATATTATTGGAATTTTTCCACCTTTATGAAGACGCCGAAAAGGATGAAACCATGGCGGGGGAATTTTCGAGCTGGGAAAATAAATCAGATAATGAAGAACCGTTAATGTCCTATTCGGAATTCTTGGCGGCTCACCCGGTTCTCTTTTGGCGGGACCCGTTCGGCCGAATGCTTCGGTTCAACAATAAAAAGTTCATTCCTTCGAATTAACGGGACAGTACTTTAAACTCAATCCGCCGGTTTCGCGCGCGACCTTCCTTTGTTTCATTGTCCGCCACCGGCACGCTGGGTCCAAATCCCTTGGTTTGAAGGCGATCTCCAGAAATTCCTTTCCCGACCAAATAATCTTTCACCGCCTCCGCGCGCCGATCGGAAAGTTTTTGGTTCAACTCATCTCCGCCTTGGCTATCGGTATGGCCTTGAATTTCCACTGTCACGGTGGGATTGTCTTTTAAAATAGCGGCCACTTCATCCAAAGCGAAATAGCTTTTGGGTGAAATTTTTCCGGAACCCGCTTGGAAATGCACCCCTCGTAACACCCATTCTTTGGTTGGCACCACATGAATTTCCTTTGGTTCTTCTTTGGGAGGGCATCCCGTTCCGTCGACATCCATTCCAGCGGGAGTATCCGGACAGGCGTCAACCACATCTGTGACCCCGTCTCCATCAGAGTCTTTTGGACATCCGAAAGTGTCCACCGGGACCCCCGCCGGCGTGTCCGCGCATTCATCTTCGACGTCAAAAACCCCGTCATGATCCGAATCTTCCGGCGCCCTCACGATGGGTTCCGGTTCCCTTTCCGTGCCGCCGATGAGCCAAGAAAGCCCCCCGGTCAATAGACCGTCATTTGTCCCCACTCCGGTTTCAGTGTCAATAATGTGTCTGGCATCCAATCGAGCGGCAAAGGAAGGAGAAAAAAGAAATTTTAATCCTCCCCCCCAAATAGCGGCAACGTGGGCTGTGTCTCGTCCCAGATTTTCTCGGTTTAAACCCAGGGAACCGCCGCCGACGCCCAGATAAGGCCGGAGCCGCCCGAACCCAAAATGATATTGGAGTTCCGCCATGGGAAGAAGAATTTCAATTTTTTCAGCGCCGACCCATTCGTCTTCCGTTTGACCCCCCAGAAATACCGCCTCGACTTCCCAGTTTTCATTAAAGTAATGGCCCATCCCAATTCCGAAAACGCCGTCTTCATTGATATGAGAATCCCCCTCAAAAAAAATCCCCCCAGCCCGGAATCCCAATTCGGTTTTCCCCGCATAGGAAACAGCTTGGCCAAAGGTAAAACCATTGGCGGCGATGAAGATCCCGAAACACAGCCCGGCCGTTTTGATGAATGGAAGTTTCATACGATTCTCCTTGGGAACAGGATTCTGTCCCTATTTCAATCAATTAATAGTTGAAGACAAGAGCCGCCGTTGTGGTTGTATCATTTCGGCCAAATCCAATCGGCGGAGTCTGAACATGGTGCCAAACATATGAAATTTTCAACGCCATATGAGTGGAGACAGACGCCGTCAGCGCAGACTCCGTGTTGACCCTGAATCCTTCGGGATCGTCGAAATTATGGAGATATTCGGCGTCTTGGCTGAAATTGGCGGTTTCACTTAATGTTCGGACATATTTTCCGTAGGCCCGGCCGGAAGTGAAATCGTTCACGGGCCCGCGAGTGCGATCTTCATTGACATACCCGGCGCCCAGCTCAAATTTCAGATTGTTCTTGGCAGTGGCGATCACTTCCCGCCCCAAACCGACTGAAGAATCAATCCGGCTCTGAATTCCGGAGAACCGATCTTTATCCCAAATGACCCGTTCGTAGGCGTAGTTTTTTTCGGTTAAATTAAACGTGAATTTTTCACCGGCGCTGTATTTCTCAGCGGTGGTGTCGCCTTCGGAATTGGCGCCTAGAGCGGAGCCCGTTATTTCGAGCCCCGATCGTGTCCAGTCATAATTGTAAGTATTCTTTGCTGAGTACGTATTGGATTTGGTATTTCCGTTGACACTCACGACGGAGACTTCCGCGACATCTTTCCAATTTTTCTTTTTGGGTTCTTCCCCGGAAACGGCCGGAATAAAGAGGGCCGGGGCAAAAATGCCCGCCACTAAAACATACGCAATTTTTTTCATGATTGACCCCTGATTATTATTTCGCGACCGCGGAAGCGCAGTGCGGACATTTTTTGGCTTTGATGGGAATGGCCATGGCGCATTCCGGACAATCTTTGCTGGTGGGAACGGGGGGCGCTTTTGGCTCTTCTCTTTTTAGGCGATTAATGACTTTGACCAAAAGGAAAACCGAGAAGGCCACGATGAGAAATCCGATGATATTGTTGATGAAGGTCCCGTAATTAATGGTCACGGCGGGAGTTTTTTCGCCGGCCTCTTTCAGGACAAATGCCAAGTCACTGAAATCCACATTGCCTAATAAAAACCCCAATGGCGGCATCATGATGTCGTTGACAAGAGACGTCACGATCTTTCCAAATGCGCCTCCAATAATGACGCCCACGGCCAGGTCAACCACGTTTCCTTTAACTGCGAATTCCTTGAATTCTTTTACGACATTTTTAAACATTTTGAGACCTCCTATTGAAAGGCAAAAGCACCGTTCCATTATAAGTTCCCGGTTGGATTTTGCCTCTTGCGGATTATTGTGTGAGAGAGGCGAGGATTTTACAAAAAGGAAAATGAATTATCTGACAAAAAAAGTTGTTTTATAAAAATGATTAATAGACACGCATTCCCGAGGCTGAGGTGGTTTTTTCCTTTACAAACCAAAGAAGAATCCCCCCCGTTAAATAAAACAGCGCAAAAGACAATACTCCGGGCCTTAATCCAAAATTTTGGACAACAACACCAAATATGAGCGGGCCCATGAACGCGGCGGCCTTTCCAACCACCGCATAAAAGGAAAAAAACTCGCTCGATTTTTCAGCGGGAATCATGTTGGCAAAAAAAGACCGGCAGGCGGACTGCGAGCCTCCCAAAACAATGCCGGTAATGACCCCGATGACCCAGAATTCCCACGGTCGCCGAATAAGGGCCGCCCACAATGTGATTCCCACATAAACGGCCAGCGTAATCAAAATTGATTTTTTGTGGCTCCACCGGTCAGAAAGCCACCCAAAAAAAGTTGCTCCGAAGAAAGCCACGAATTGGACCACCAAAAAGCAAAGAGCCAAATCTGACATGGACATTCCGGTTAATTGCGCCCCGATTATGGAAGACATCACCAGAAGGGTTTGAATGCCATCGTTGTATATCAGGTAAGAAATGAGAAAAAGGCGAATGTCTTTTCGCTTCCAAACCATCTGAAAAGTGGCTTTCAATTCGGCGAAACTTTTTCCGGTTTCTGTTTGATGGAAATCTTCCTTGCCGGATTCGCCTTTAAACGAAGTTTCTCTTGATTTATCTCGCACCCAGAAAAAAGCGGGGAGAGAAAAAATAAACCACCATATCCCCACCACAAAAAAAGATGCCCGGACGGGCAGCGACCCATCCAAAGCGGCAAGACCGAATAGTCCCGGATTTTTTATCATCCATAAATTGATCGCCAGGCATAGGCCTCCGCCGATATATCCCAAAGCAAAACCCAAACCCGAAACCCGCCCGGAAATTTTGGGTTCCGCCACCTCTTTCAAGAAGGCGTTGTAAAACACCTGGGCCATTTCATAAGCCCAAAATGAAACAAAGCCCAAAGCGAGTCCTCTAAACAAAAATCCGGGTTTGGCCGCAAAAAGCCCCGCGGTTGAAAAACATCCAATGATGGTGAATAAAATAAGGAACCGGCGTTTAAAGCCGTTTCGATCAGCCACCGCGCCCAAAATGGGAGAGAGCGAGATAACACATGCCATCACAAAAGTGACCAAAAAGCTCCAAAGTGATTCCCCTCGAATAAGAATTCCCCAAACATTTGCTCCTTCCGGAGGGACCAACGCTTTGACAAAGTAAACGCTGAACAGGGCTGTGACAATTGATGTGGCATAGGCGGAATTGGCGAAATCATATATCGCCCAACCAAGAACAGGCCGTGTCCATTGAAAGAATTTCATGATTTCGTATTATGGCATTTCAAACTTCATGCCAAAAACAACCTTAATATTCATTCGACACGCTGAAACACAGTGGAACCGGGAACAAAGAATCCAAGGATTTCAGGATTCTCCTCTTTCAGAAATCGGCCGGCGGCAAGCGGAAAGATTAGGCGAGCGCTTAAGAAAATTAAAACTTGCTTCTGTTTATTCCAGCGATGCGCCGCGGTGTCTTGAGACGGCGAAAATTGCCCTTCAGGGAACTGAAGTTCTCATTCAGACGTTAATTGAATTAAGAGAGAGAAATCTGGGCGCCTGGGAAGGAGAAGTTTTTACTGATATAAAAGGCCGAGACCCGGAAGGGGTCCAAGCTTATTACGACAATCCCGCGTTTGAGCCGCCGGGAGGAGAGACTTGGCATTGCGTTCAGGCGCGCGTAAACCGGGGAATTCAAAAAATTTTGTCTGAAAATGAGAGTAAAAAAGTGGGCATCTTTACTTCCGGGGGGCCCATTAAAGCGGCCCTATTAAGCATCTTTGAAATTCCTCCGGAGAAATGGAGCGCGTGGCGGACAAGCAACACCAGTGTCTCGATTCTTGAGAAAGACAAGGGCCGTTGGCGGGTCAATATTTTCAATGACATGAGTCATTGGGTAAAAGATGAATAACTGATTAAATAGGCCCTCTTTGGGCGAAAGATCGATCTCTAAGTTTGAAAAATATTTTTGAGGAGAACTTTATGGAACGCAATGTTGTCATTATCGGGGGAGGCCCCGCCGGATATACCGCCGCGATATACACGGCGCGCGCCAATCTCGCTCCCCTTGTTTTGGCCGGTTATGCGGCCGGGGGACAGCTCATGACCACCACCGAAGTGGAGAATTTCCCGGGATTTCCCACGGGGGTGAATGGCCCGGAGCTCATGGACAACATGAAAGCCCAAGCGGATCGGTTCGGCGCGGAGATTCTTTTTAAAGACGCCACCAAAGTGGACTTCTCCAAAAAACCATTTGAAATCACTTATGAAGATATTGTCGTAAAGGCCAAAGTCGTCATTATCGCCACAGGGGCCGGTCCCAAGAAATTGAATATTCCCGCCGAGAAAAAACTGTGGGGCAGAGGCGTCTCCTCCTGCGCAACATGCGACGGGGCTTTTTACAAAGGAAAAGAAGTGGCCGTCATCGGCGGAGGAGACTCCGCCATGGAAGAAGCTACTTTTTTAACCCGGTTCGCCAATAAAGTGACTCTTATTCACCGTAGGGACGAATTTCGCGCGTCCAAAATCATGGTTGAGCGCGCCAAAAAAAATCCAAAGATTGCATTTGCCTTGAGCAAAACAGTTGATGATATCTTGGGAGACACCAAGGTGACGGGAGTCCGTCTTAAAGATGTGAAAACAGGCAAACTCTCAGAAATTAAAGTGGATGGATTTTTTCTAGCCATCGGGCACATTCCGTATTCGGAGATTTTCAAAACCCAAATCAAAATTGATGAAGAAGGTTATATCGTGGCCAACCACAAAACGGAAACCAATGTCCCGGGCGTTTTTGCCTGCGGAGATGTGGTGGACCACCATTTCCGCCAAGCTATTACCGCGGCCGGCTCTGGCTGCATGGCCGCCATGAGCGCCGAAAGATACCTTCAGGGATAGAGGGGGGAAGGGGTCAGGGAAGAAGGGGTCAAGTCGCTACATGACTCATTTTTTGAATCAAAAAATGAGTCATGTAGCGACTTGATAATCATCTAGGAG
>JAKLIS010000110.1 GCA_022709485.1 Elusimicrobiota bacterium
GTGGACTTCCCGACGTTGGTGTAACCCACCAATGCCACCTGCGGGAGCGGCACCCTTTCCCGGTTGGTTCGTATATGTTCTCGGTGGTGACGCACATCTTCGATTTCATTTTTCAGGCGTTTGATTCGCTCCCGAACATAGCGGCGTTCGACCTCAATCTTTCTTTCCCCCGGCCCCCTTGTCCCGATGCCGCCAAATTGTTGGGAATATCCGCGCCATGCCCCGGTGAGACGAGGAACCATATAGTTGAGCTGGGCCAGTTCCACCTGAAGCTGGCCTTCTTTTGTGTACGCGCGCTTGGCGAAAATATCAAGAATGAGACGGGTGCGATCAATGATTTTGGCGGGAATAATTTTCTCCAGGTTTTTTTGTTGGGCGGCGGCCAAGTCATCGTCAAAAACAACGGTTTTGACCCCCAATCTTCGAATCTCATGGCTGATTTCCTGGGCTTTTCCTCGGCCGATAAAAGTGGCGGGATCGGGATGAGGCCGGGCTTGATGGATTTCTTTAATCACTTGTCCCCCCGCTGTGTCGACAAGGCGGGACAATTCCTCCATCATCTTTATGAATTTCTGACTTGAATCTTTAGGGTTTTTCACCCCCACCGTTACGACCTTTTCAAACATGGGTTGAGTATATGAAATCTTTGGGAGGATTATTTAGAAAATCCCTCATTTTCAATGATAATTGACACGCCTCATTGTTTTGTTGGCAATCAAACCACACTGGTTTGGTTTGGGTCCGGAACCAGGTATTTTGCCGTTTGGCATAGGCTTTTGTTCCCTTAATAAGGGCGGATAAAAAATTGGACCGAGGGAGCTGTCCTTCAAGCACTTGCACCGCTTCCCGGTATCCAAAACTGCTTAAAGCCGGACAATCCTTAGAAAACCCTTTTTTAATAAGAGCTTCGGTCTCCTCAATCATTCCTTCCTCAAACATCCGGCGGGACCTTTCTTCAATCTTTTTGTCGAGCGCGGCTTTATTGGCATGGAGTCCTAGGACAGTGAACTTATATCGCGAAGGTTTTTTGACTGCGTTTTTCCAGGAGGAGAAGGGTTGGCCGGTCAAGCGATGGACTTCCAAGGCGCGAATAAGCTTGTGTGAATCTTGAGGTGATATGGCGAACCCGGATTCGGGGTCTATCGCCTTAAGTTCGGCAAAAAGAGAGCCATGGCCTTCTTTTTCTAAGCGAGCGGCCAATTCATTCCGAATAGCGTCATTTTTAGGAGGGAGTTCCGGAAGCCCCATCACCAAGGCTTTGAAATAAAATCCCGTACCCCCCACTAAAATCGGAAGCCGTCCTCGTTTCAAAACCTCGCCGATGAGCTGTTCCGCGTCTTTGGCGAAATCTCCGGCGTTGTACGCTTGGTCGGGAGGCAAATGGGCCATGAGATGATGCGGAACATCTTTGACCCAATAAATTCCGTCTGTCCATTCTCCTGGCGGAGTGGCGGTTCCAATGGAAAGGTACTTATAAACTTTCCGCGAATCCACAGAAATGATTTCTCCATTCATTTCGCGCGCCAAATGGATCCCAACGGCCGTTTTGCCGGTGGCTGTTGGACCCAAAATGACAGGAATGACAGGTGAATTTGACATGGTATTAATGGTACCAAAATGGAAACTGCGAAAAGGATAATCAACGGCGTTTGAAAATGAAGCGAGGCGCCCAATTGCCATTGGAACGCCTCGCCAAGGCGAGCCACTATCGCCTTAAAGAAAAAGAGGTATTACTCTTGTGGTGCTTGCGCCTTCTTTCTTCCTCCTAGGGGCGGCCGAATGAGGACTTTCACAACGTTGATGTTTCCCCCTTCGTTTGAATACTGGACCATAAGAAGCCGGTTCAATATTAATTCCTTGGGTCCCACTTCGTTTTTATTAAAAACGAATTTGGTGTCGGCGGTCCAAGTGAATTCCTGTTGTGTGTTTCTCGTCTTGTTGGTGACTAAGAACCGGTTGTTGTTGAAATCCACCGATTCCAATTTTCCGTAGAATTTTTCCCACGGCGATTTTCCTGTCTGGGCTGCTTGAATGGCGGTTAATCCGAGAAGAAAAGCCGCTCCCATAAAGAGCGTGAGATACTTTTTCATTTTGATTCTCCTTTTTTGAAGGGAGAGGAATGAACTTCATTTTTTGGAAGGTACCCGCAATTTTAAGGAAATCGACAGAAATTAATGTAAAAGGAAGGTAAAAGTTTGGTAAGAATTTTTTGGCTCGTCGTTCCCGCGTCGCTCGTCATTCCTGCGAAAGCTCTGGGGCGTCATTCCCGGGAAAGCACCCAAACCGTCATTCCCGCGAAGGCGTAACACTCCGTCATTCCCGCGGAAGCGGGAATCCAGGTTTTCAGCCTTCTTTCGAAAAGGGTTACGGCCTGGATTCCTGCTTTCGCAGGAATGACGGAGGGCTTGGGAATGGTAGGTGCAGATTCTTTTATCGGGGTTTCTGACGGCGGTCTTTTTTTAATCGAATTCTTTCAATGGTTCGCATGGCTTCCTGGCCGGGGACATCTCCCCCCCACCTTTGAATATCAATACCGCTTTCATACCAAGACTTTTTATCTGCCAACTGGGTCCACACCACGCGGCCTTCACAATAGGTGTTGTTTGAAGCCGACATGAGCACCACATGAACGTAAGAAGTTTCAACCAAAGGAGATTTCGTGACCACCCGCATGCCGTTGGGGCCCACTTCGATACACAGGCCGGTTATGGGGGTGCCGTCTGGAAGGAGCCGAATTTCAATATCTAGGCTGGTGTCGAATCGAAAACCTTTCCTTCTTTCGGAAGAGCCCATTTAGATTTCCTTATTTTTCCTGGGGTTGGCTTGTTTGATTTCTTGAATGAACTCTTTTTTGAGGGGCTCAAATTGTTTTTCGAAGGGCTCGGCGGCTTTCAGCTCGTCTAAAAATTTATCTTTGTTAACTTCCTCTCTTATTTTCGAGGTAATTTTTTGGCTTTTGTTCAAATCCAGCGGAGATTTTTGGGATGGGTTTTGTTCGGCAGACTTTGCGCCGTCCGGCTCTTTGCCTGCTGTTTTTTCTGATTTAAAAATTCCCTTAAACCAACCGATTATTCTGGAGAAAATGTTCATTTCGCCACCTGTTTTTAAATTAAATGAAGCTATTCAAAGAATAACCGAATTTAATCAAAATTCAAGGCGCGAAAAAAACTTTGGAAAGGGATTTTTAAACCGTCATTCCTGCGAAAGCAGGAATCCAGGCCGTAAACTTTCTTCGAAAGAAGGTTGAAAACCTGGATTCCCGCTTCCGCGGGAATGACGGCCAAGAGCTTTCGCAGGAATGACGGACGGGAATGACGAGGAAATTCTTACGGTTTATAGTAGGTCAATACTTCAGGAAGCCATTCTTCAATTTGTTTGATACGGCGATCATCAGACGGATGGGTTGACAGGAACTCGGGTGGTTTTTGCCCCTCTCCCAGTTTCGCCATCCGTTTCCAGAATTCAACCGCTGCGCGCGGGTCGTATCCGGCTTTGGCCATAAGAATAAGGCCGATTTTATCAGCTTCCGTTTCGTGATTCCGGCTGAAAGGAAGCATGACCCCCACTTGAGCACCCACCCCGTAAAGTTTCAAAACATTGTCTTTCACGGCCGGATCTGACTTTCCCAAACCCACAGACAGGACTTGTCCCACAATTTCCGCTCCCATTCCGCTGGTCATTCGTTCGGCTCCGTGATGCGCCAGGGCGTGGGCGATTTCATGGCCCATGACCACCGCAACACCCGTTTCATCTTGGCAGATGGGCATAATGCCTTCCCAAAAAGCCACTTTTCCTCCGGGAAGACAAAAGGCATTCACGTCGGTCCCCTTGAGGACATTGAATTCCCATTTAAATTCAGGTTTTTCAGCGACGTTTTTAATTCTTTCGCCGACGGTTCGGATTTGTTTCCGCCATTCAGGATTTGTGGAGACCACATTTTTTTGAAGGACTTCTTGATACGCTTGTTCGCCAAGCTGCATTTCTTACTGGGCCGAGACGATATTGAATTGTTTCCTATCGGTGTAAGGAACCGTCGCGCAAGCTGATAAAAAAAGAGCCAGAAGGGCCATTTTAATTTTCATTTTCATTCACCTCACTTTCATGCTTTTAAAAGTTTTTTGGAAAGAGGAACAGATGGGGAGAGCAGTTTGTAGTAATCCTGCAAAGACCGAATCGTCCACTCCTCCTTTTGCATCGATTCAATGGCCTCGGTAGCGGCTTCCGCGGCGTCCAAGGTCGTAATAATAGGAACACCCGACATAAGGGCGGCGTTCCGTATCGCGAAACCGTCGGATTGTCCAGTCCCACTAGACGGGGTGTTGATAACCAGTGAAACTTCCCGGTTCGTAATCACATCAACAACATGGGGCCGCCCTTCCCTAATTTTATTAACAGTCTCAACAGGGATTCCGGCCAAGCTAAAGGTTTGGGCGGTCCCCTCCGTGGCCATTATTTGCATCCCCATTTGATGAAGCTTTTTCGCGATCTCAACAATCTTGGGCGGTTTGGGGTCCCTGAGGCTCATGAGAACCTTTCCCTCAATGGGAAGAGGCGAGTTGGCCGCGGACTGGGTTTTGGCATAGGCTGCGGGGAAACTGGAATCAATACCCATCACTTCGCCCGTGGACCGCATTTCCGGCCCCAAGACGGCGTTAACACCAGGAAACCGCGTCCAGGGCAAAACCGCTTCTTTGACGGCCGTCCACGGCAATTTCTTTTTGCCGCGGGCGTGAGGCGGAAGAACCTCCAACACCTTTTTCCCCGCCATGACTTTGGCCGCCAATTTCGCCAAAGGGACACTGGTGGCTTTGGAAACAAAGGGGACCGTCCGGCTGGCCCGCGGGTTGGCCTCTAAGACATACACCACATTGCCCTTAACGGCAAATTGAATATTAATGAGACCGGAAACTTTCAGGGCCTTCGCCATGGCATGGGTGTATTTCTCAATGGTTTCAACGATCTCTTTCGGCAGAAGATGTTGAGGAAGAACGCAGGCCGAATCGCCCGAGTGGATCCCGGCGGCCTCAATGTGTTCCATGATGGCGCCAATATAAGTTTCCTCTCCATCTGATAGCGCATCCACATCCACTTCAGTGGCATTTTCCAAATATTTGTCGATGAGCACGGGATGAGATGGAGAAACGAAAGTGGCTCGGTTAATATAAGACTCAAGCATTCCTTCATGAAAGACAATTTCCATCGCCCTCCCCCCCAAAACATAAGAGGGGCGCACCATCACGGGGTAGCCGATTCGATTCGCCACTTCCCGGGCTTCCTGAAAAGACGTCGCCACACCGTTTTCCGGCTGGGGAATTTCAAGCTTATTGAGGAGCCGTCCAAACCGGCCCCGATCTTCGGCCAAGTCAATGGAATCAGGCGAGGTCCCTATGATCTTTACGCCGGCGTCCTCGAGGGCGAGCGCCAGGTTGAGCGGGGTTTGGCCTCCAAATTGAACAATGACGCCCAGCGGTTTTTCGCGTTCCACGATGTTTAAAACGTCTTCGAGCGTTAAAGGCTCAAAATAGAGATGGTCGGCCGTGTCATAGTCGGTTGAAACGGTTTCGGGGTTGCAGTTCACCATGATGGTTTCAAACCCTTCTTCCTTCAAAGCGAACACCCCGTGGACGCAGCAATAGTCAAACTCGATGCCCTGGCCAATCCGGTTGGGGCCTCCCCCTAGGATCATGATCTTTTTATTGGGGGAGGGCGTGGTCTCATTTTCTTCCGCGTAACAGGAATAATAATACGGAGTAAAAGCTTCAAACTCGGCGGCGCA
>JAKLIS010000111.1 GCA_022709485.1 Elusimicrobiota bacterium
CAAACGGCGAATTCCCCGCCCATCCATGCCTCCATACTATGGTTTAGCCGTCGGTCTCGAAAGAGGGGGGGCCGCTTCTGCCATTCCGCGTTAACTTGACGCCTCCCGCCCCATCCCCTAAAAAAAGCCCATGGCCCAAGGCGAACCCCCAGCCGGCTTTAAAAAACCCAAAGAAGAGCGCTTTGCAATTATTTCCCCGTTGGCGCTTGGCGTGTTGGTGCTCTTATTGGGATTTTATATCCCCCCTTTTCTGAGGAATATTCTTGGGCAAATCGCGTCCGGATTCGGAGCAAAGTAAATGGGAAAATCAGGTTTGATCGCGCGCAATACAGAAGTCATCAACATTCATGACATTCCGGGTTTGTCCATGGAAGAATTCCGGCAAACCGTCATCGAAAAGGTGCACCTGGGAGAGCGAATTGCCTCATTGTTTGGGCTGCCTGCCAAGGAACCTGACCAAAAAAAGGTAATAGCCGTTTTGGCCGACGGCGCCAATGGCAGTTTTTCAATATTTTCAACGATTTGCGGCCGTGAATATCCCTCCCTATCGAACGAATGTCCCCAAGCAGAGCTATTTGAAAGGGAAATGGCTGAACAATGGGGCCTTATTCCTACGGGACATCCATGGTTAAAGCCCGTGAGATTTCCCTTGGGCCGTTCTGATTACTTTCAAGTTGAGGGAGAAGAAATCCACGAAGTCGCTGTCGGCCCTGTTCATGCCGGAATTATTGAACCGGGCCATTTCCGGTTCCAATGTCATGGAGAAGACGCCTTGACCTTGGAAATATCTCTGGGGTATCAGTACCGGGGAGTGGAATCCAAACTCGCGGGCGGCCCGGATAAGCGGACGCTTCATTATTTTGAAACCTTGGCCGGAGACACAACCATGGGGCACGCCACCGCTTATGCTCATCTGGTGGAATCTCTGGGGCGCTGTGAGGTTCCCGCCCGGGCAGACGCCATCCGAGCCATCGCCTTGGAATTAGAACGGCTCGCCAACCACGCTGGCGACATTGGGGCTTTGGCGGGAGATGTGGGATATCTTCCCACCGCATCTTATTGCGGGCGCCTACGGGGAGATTTCCTCAATATGACGGCAACCATCTGTGGAAATCGGTTTGGACGGGGACTGGTGAGGGCTGGCGGCGTCCAATTTGACATTTCCAACGGCTTTAAAGAGCGGATTTTGGAGAGTTTGGAAAAAACTATGACGGGTTTAACGGAAGCCGCCCAACTCCTTTGGCATACCCCCTCTGTGCTATCCCGTTTTGAAGGAACGGGGGGCGTATCGACAGAAATATGCGAGCAGTTAGGGATGGTGGGACCGGCGGCCCGCGCCTGCGGGTTTGAAAGGGACGCGCGGCTCGAATATCCCTCCGGCTATTTCCGGTTTTCGCATATTCCAGTGTCTACTTGGCACACGGGAGACGTCTTTTCCCGGGCCTATTTGAGGTGGATTGAAATTCAAAGATCAGCCGCTTATGTTCGGGATCAATTAGAGCAATTGCCGGAGAGCCCCCTTCGCGCGGAATTGAACCCCCTCGCTAATGACAGCATGGTAATCTCGCTAACGGAAGGATGGCGCGGAGAAATCTGCCATGTCGCTATTACTGATGAAAAAGGGAAATTTGTCCGGTATAAAGTGGTCGATCCTTCGTTTCATAACTGGAAGGGACTCGCAATGGCTTTGCGCGGCGCGCAGATTTCCGATTTTCCGCTTATCAACAAGAGTTTTAATTTGTCTTACGCCGGTCACGATTTATAAAAGGAATGAATTTAAAAAAAATATGTATGAAGTTTTGAAAGCCCGTTTGAACCAGGGGAAAAAAACCGTTTCCTTTCCGAAGGAAAAACCTGTTTTGCCGTTGCATTTCCGAGGAAAACCGGCGGTTGAACCTTCTTTTTGCGACGCAGGCTGTGAGGCGTGCGCCTCTGCTTGTCCCACGGGAGCCATCCGTCCTGAAAATAAAAAGATAAGTTTTGATTTGGGCCGTTGCCTTTTTTGCACGGACTGCCAAGAGGCTTGTCCCAAACACCTCATCAAATTCACCAATGAATACCGGCTGGCCTCCCGAAAACGCGAAGACCTTTTTATGAGAGATAATGAAATGGTGTTGGCGGACGCCCTTGATAAAAAAATGCGAAAAATTTTCGGGCGGTCTTTAAAACTGAGGCAGGTTTCGGCAGGCGGATGCAACGGCTGCGAAGCAGACACCAATGTTTTAACAACTATCGTCTACGATCTCGGCAGATTTGGCATTCAATTTGTGGCCTCTCCCCGTCATGCCGACGGCCTACTTATCACGGGACCCGTCACAGACAACATGAAGCTCGCCCTCCAGAAAACCTACGAGGCGGTCCCGGCCCCTAAAATTGTGATTGTCGTTGGGGCCTGCGCGATTTCAGGGGGGCCTTTTATTGATCACCCAGAAGTTCATAATGGCGCAAGCGGAATTGTCCCCGTCGATTTATTTATTCCTGGTTGCCCCCCCCATCCTGTCACCATTCTTGATGGTCTTCTTCGGTTAATGGGAAAGATAGAAAAGTAGCTGTTTAAGATTTCTTTTCAAAAAACAACTGGCAGAAGCGAGAGTGGATCATATGAGCCCAATATTTCATGGCATTATCCACATCACCCCATGAGTGAAAGGCTGCGCTGGAATATTTTTCTTCAATCCGGCGATCGAAGGCTGCCGCCAGAAGTTCTCCCGTTTCGGCATTGGTAATTTTTATTTCCGCGCTCACCTCTCCCACCGCCAATGGTTTTCCGGAAGCAAAGTCTTTGACAACGGAGGGAATGACTCCCACCGGCACTACGCTGGAGAGAAAGTTGGGTACGAACGCGCGCTTTTTTGCGTTAAAAATGGCCACTTGTAACCGGAGGGTTTTGGGACCGCGTTCACTTGCCAATGGAAAATCATTTTTAAGCTCATCTTGAAGATAAGAATAAAGGTTGTTGGCTAATTTTTGGAGTTCGTTGATATCTTCTTCCGATGCCTTCTCGGGCCTTTGGAAGATCACGGGATCAATGTAAATACTATCGTACAAATTCACATCCACCCCCGGTTTGACATACCGCAACAACATCTGGTCTTTCTCGCCTTTGGAAAGGAGGCTGGTTTCGAAACCCAGCAATGAGGTTTTGGGAACGTCCATTTTCCGGGCTTGTTTCGTGGTGCCGCAGCCGATCGTGAGTCCGCCCAAAAAAATCAAAGTCAGTATTGAAAGTCTTCTATTCATGACTCCTTTTATTAATGGCTTTTTTGATCTTCGCGTGTCACAATTCGGGCCGTGATATTTTTATCAGCCCAGATCCGGAACCGCTCGATATAAGAATAGGCCGCCGGCACAACAAAAAGAGTGAGAAATGTCGATGTTATTGTCCCGCCAATCACGGCCACACCCATGCTGGTCCGCTGGCTGGACGCTTCATTCATGCCGATCGCAATGGGAAGCATTCCTCGGGGAGTTTTTCAAACTTGGACATGAGGCAATTTTTAATTCGACCGTAACCAGGCCGGACATCCCAGCAATAATCTCTGGCGGGGGTACTACAGGCTTCTCCCACACGTCTTAAAACCGCTCCCATTTTTTTTAACCACTCTTCGCACCGAATCCCTAAATTTCTCTGGTTGGATCGGAGGCAATTCTCCAGCTCCCCCCAACCCGGCGCCAAATTGCCGCAATATTTCTCCACATCAGAATCACAGGGATTGGCCCCCACCCAAGAACTCCAACCTAATCCAATCATGGCTGCAAAAATGAACTTCGCCACCAACTTTCTTTCATTGACCCCCATAAGTCCCCTTATTCTAAAGTTCGACTCCAAATCAAGACTTCCCAGAGATGTGCGAACCATAGTTTCGATTAAAAACCTATCGAAACCGTCTCGAACCAAGCACTTCGAGTAAAATTTCCCTGACAAAGGTCAGTGAAAATTACCTGCACGCTTCTAAATTTCCTGCGCGCTTCCAACAGGTTTCGCATCAAGAATAGATCAAATACGCGATTTAAAGTTGGGTTTGCCTCAGTTAACCATAACGGATCGATTCGATATCGAACGAGTCAGCTTTTGGAAAGGCCAAAAACACGTTTTATTCCCGGATCAAGCATCCTTATTATTGGAAAGACCCGATTCCAAATTCTGCTCAAAAAAGCTCGCGAGTAAAAAGAAATGTTGGATAAAAACCCTGGGTTAACGCGAAAGGATTAATCCCTGTCCAACCTCCCATTCGAACCAATGGCTCATCCAAAAAAACATGATAAAGCCTCATAAGTTACCCGATTGGACCATTTGTTAATTCCCCCCCCGACAGTTTTGTTGCCTGTTTTTGTCTTTAAAATTGCGCTGGGTGCAAAAACTGAAAGAGGGTCAGTAAAACCGTTAAATTAGAGCCATTAACGGATTCCTTTGTGGTTTCCGGAGGGAATTGATCGGCTTGTGAAGCCGGTTTTTTTAAACCCCATTTCGGCTCACCTCACCGACATAATTTTTTTGAATGTTGCATTATTTGGAATGATCGCTATCCTAATATCAGGTTTAAAAATCAACCTATTTTCTATGTTGAGTCGATATTTTCATAAGAAGGGATCGCTTTTCCTTTTACTTGTGGTTTTATTTTTCACAACCACGAGGACTTTGGTTGCGCAAAAGGTCTCTGTAACATTTGAAGAAGCCAGAGCCGAAGCACTCGTAAAAAATTATGACCAGGCGAAGAAAATCATTGGGCAGTTACTTAAAAAAAATCCCAACAATATTGATGCCCGGCTTCTATTGGCCCGGATTCAAGGTTGGCAGAAAAATTTTCCTGATGCCCGAAAAGAAGTGAACACCGTCTTAAAAAAACAACCCAAAAACCTTGAGGCCAGAGAGCTTCAAATCGAATTGGAACGTTGGGGGGATAACCCCCAAGCGGTACTGGATTTAAGCGATAAGGCCATCGCCGATTTTCCAGCCAAAGTTGATTTTTATTACACCAAGGCAAACACACTTCATTCCATGGGGAAAAAAGAGGAATCAGAAAAAACCCTTACGCAACTCCTCGCCATTGACCCCCAGCATAAAGAGGCGACCGCTCTATTAAAGAAAATAAAATCGCAAGGGTACCAAAATCATATTTATGCCAGTTACAAACGCTCCCGCTTCGATCGCGATTACAATCTTTGGCATTTGTGGGTGGTCGAATATGGACGCAAGATTAACAAATGCCATGTGCTCGCCAGGACAAATATTGCCGAACGGTTTGATGATACTGGAGTTCAGTACGAACTTGACTTGTACCGGTCGCTATTGCCCAAGCAATACCTCTATTTGAACGCGGGATATTCGGGGAGTTCAATCTTTCCCAAAAGTAGTTACGGAGCTGAGTTATATCAAGGTCTCCCCAAAAAATTTGAAGCCTCCGGTGGCATCAGATTTCTCGATTTCGACTCAACCAACGTCACATTGTATACCGGGTCCATTGGATATTACTGTGGAGATTATTGGGTGTCCTATCGGTTGTATTACACGCCGAAGGATATTGGAGACTCCGTTTCGCATTTCGTTTCTTTGCGTCGCTATTTTAATTCCAAATACACCTTCGTAACCATCTTCGCGGGTGAGGGGCAATCTCCTGATCAAGATCCCTTTTGGTACAAAGTTACGAAGCTAGAAAAAATTCAATTTGGAATTAATGGCCAGAAGGAAATGGGACCGGATTGGATAATAAAAGCGGGTGCCTCCCTAGAGAAACAAGAGATTCGTTGGAACGGCGACCG
>JAKLIS010000112.1 GCA_022709485.1 Elusimicrobiota bacterium
TTAACGCTCCCCCATTTGTCCTTATTCCACTTTTAATTGTTGGTTCTCTTTTGATCGTGGCCGGGATGGTGCTCCGGCGGATGGCTCCTCAAAGCCTTTTATCTTGGAGAGTGAGCCGCGGGCCTTCCGTTTTTCCCATCGACAAGGCGAACCCAAACATCGTAGGGAAAAATTTGTTGTTGCCCGCGCGGGCGGAAGATAAAACACTTCCCAAACAAATAGTTCAGCTCGCGGCCAGATTGGATTCTGGGCAGACTCTCTACGTGGCGCTCAAGGCGGGGGACGCGGAATTTTATCAGGTCGAGCTGAAAGATTTGATTTCCGCGGGACGGGTTGTCTTGTTAACGCAGAATAGGGGAGAGCTCATCAACCAAGAGAACCGCCTTATCCAGAACGTTCTGGAATCCGCGATCCAACCGCTAACGGCCGCCGATATTCAAAACCTGGTGGCGCTTTTGCCGCCCGGGGTGTGGCCGGATGAGGCCCTGCCGGAGGGCTCCCTTCTTTCCCTCATCAAAGGATGGATCCCCATGGAGACGTTTTGGACCGGGGCTTTTATCGCCTCGGAACACTTCAATAACGCCCTCAAAGCGTTCAACCTTATCGGCCAAAATGCCTGACGCAAATATTTAAATTAAGTATAAAACGGTGACAGGGCTGGTATTTCTAATGGTTAAGCGGACAACATAATTTTGGACAAAATATTAATCCCATTAATAAATTGTCCATAATTGGCAATCATTTTTCATTTTCCGCCAATTCAACAACGCCTCAAAGCGCTCAAGCCCGTCTCCCAAAACGCCTAAGCGGACCTCCCCGCCGGATCTAATTCAAAATTAAAGGCCAAGTTTAAAAGTGCCTATCCTTAAATTGGAATTTCGGCATTTCTCCTTGGACCATGAAGCGGCCACTGCAGAAATTTGATAAAGTTCCGTTCCTTTTGAGACGTTTTTCCGGGTCGGTGGCAGAGCGGTCAAATGCACCAGACTGTAAATCTGGCGGGCTACGCCCTTCGAAGGTTCGAATCCTTCCCGGCCCATTTTAAAATCAAATAATTGAAGCTGGGCCTGTCCACCATGTTTTTCAACGTTGGGCGGCCCAAACACCCGGGATAATATCGTCATGCCGAGAATTTTCTGCTCGGCATCCAGGAATAGATCCCGTGCAGAGACATCACGGGATGACGAAAGGACCGTCCAATCAAGTCTTGCACTTCCTCTCTGACCCCACCTAACGGCCCCCCGCCCACATGTTTTAATGGCAATTTTCGGAACCATTTGGCGGAAGGGCTGTTTGAATGGGTAAAATCCTTTTCTTTTTAACAAAAAACTTGGAATGGGGGGCCTCATGGAAATCACTCACGGTTCTGAACGGCACGCTTGGCATCAAATACCGATTGAAGAAATCGGGCGAGAGTTGAGCGTTGATTTTAGGGAGGGGTTGTCCGAACCGGAAGTGAAAATCCGGCAGGAAAAATATGGTCCCAATCGCCTCACGGCGCGATCCGGCAAGAGCGCCTTCAAACGTTTCCTTTTGCAGTTTCATCAACCGTTAATCTACATTCTTCTCGCCGCCACCCTTGTGACTTTTTTCTTGCGCGAGTACGTGGACTCCGCCGTTATATTCTTCGTGGTTTTTGTGAACGCGATTGTCGGGTTTTTACAGGAGTCCAAGGCGGAGAACGCCATCGGCGCGCTTTCCAAAATGGTGGTGACGGAAACCACGGTCCGACGAGACGGCCGGAAAATGCGCGTCCCGTCTGAAAGTCTGGTTCCCGGAGACGTGGTGCTCCTCCAATCAGGAGACCGGGTCCCGGCCGATCTCCGCTTTTTTACCGTGCGCAGCCTTCAGGTGGATGAGTCCATGCTGACGGGAGAATCGGTCCCTGTTGAAAAAAGCGTGATTACCCTGGCGCCAGATACGATATTCGCCGAACGGAAAAACCAAGCTTTCGCGGGGAGCCTGGTGACCTACGGCCAAGCCGAAGGGGTGGTGGCGGCCATCGGGGACAAAACGGAAATGGGACAGATTGCCAACCTCATTTCAACCGCCGCCGACCTTTCCACCCCTCTCACCCGAAAAATCGAGCAATTCAGCCGGCTTCTTCTCTATGCCATCCTGGGTTTGGCCGCCGCAACAATTGGAGTCGGGATGTGGCACGGAGAATCCTTGGGCGAGATGTTCATGGCGGCCGTGGCCTTTGCGGTGGGAGCCATCCCGGAAGGACTTCCGGCGGCGGTGACCATCACGCTTGCCATTGGCGTTTCGCGAATGGCCCGGCGAAGGGCCATCATCCGCAAGCTCCCGGCGGTTGAAACCTTGGGAAGCACGGCTGTTATCTGTTCAGACAAGACGGGGACCTTAACCGAAAATCAAATGACGGTGCAGCAGGTTTTCGCGGGGAATGCCCTCTATGAGGTCACGGGAAGCGGTTACGAATCCCACGGTGAAATCCGGCGCGAAGGGAGGGCGGTTTCTCTGGACGCCATTCCGGCGCTCACTGAATGTTTGAAGGCGGGCCTTTTGTGCAATGATTCCCAGTTGGTTAAGAAAAATAACCGTGTGGAAGTGGAGGGCGATCCCACGGAAGCCGCGCTTATCGCGGCGGCCCGCAAAGGAAGCCTTTCCGAAAAAGAATTGAATGAAAGGAGTCCCCGCGTTGACTCGATTCCCTTCGAATCGGAGCATCAATATATGGCCACGCTCCACAAATCCTCTGAAAGCGGGGAAGGCGTGATTTACATGAAAGGGTCCGTGGAGCGGATTTTGGATCAATGCGCCAGCATTCTTGAAGAAGGCGGGAGCGCCGCGCCCTTGGACAAAAACCGCTTACACCAAATCGCCAATGAAATGGCGGCCCGGGGCCTTCGCGTTCTGGCTTTCGCCACCAAAAAAACGGCCCCCGGCCACAGCCGGCTGAAACATGAAGATGTGATGAGCGGGCTCACTTTTTTGGGTTTCCAAGCCATGATCGACCCTCCCCGCGCCGAAGCCATTGAAGCAGTCCGGAAATGCCGGCAGGCGGGCATTCGGGTCAAGATGATCACGGGAGACCATGTTTTAACGGCCAAGGCGATTGCGCGCCAAATCGGACTCTCAGGCGCCCCCGGCGATGGAATAGAGGTGGCCGCTGTAACCGGGCGGGAATTAGAAAACGTTTCCGATGACGATCTGCCCGGGGTGGCGGATCGCACCGATGTTTTCGCGCGCGTGGCCCCGGAACAAAAATTACGTTTGGTCAAAGCGCTTCAATCCCGGGGCCATGTTGTGGCGATGACCGGGGACGGCGTGAACGACGCGCCGGCGCTCAAACAAGCCGACATCGGCGTGGCGATGGGGATCACCGGAACGGATGTGGCCAAAGGCGCCGCCGATATGATCCTCACCGATGATAATTTCGCCTCCATTGAAGCCGCGGTGGAAGAGGGGCGGGGCGTTTTTGACAATCTCAAGAAGTTCATCGTTTGGACGCTCCCCACCAACGCCGGGGAAGCCGGCGTTCTTTTAACGGCGATTTTCTTCGGGATGGCGCTTCCCATCCTTCCGGTTCAGCTTCTCTGGATTAACATGAGCACGGCCATTTTTCTGGGACTCATGCTGGTGTTTGAACCCATGGAGAAGGGCCTCATGCTCCGGCCGCCGCGCGATCCCAAAGAACCCATCCTCACCCGAGTTCTTTTGGAGCGCATCGGGCTGGTGACACTGGTCATGATGGCGGGGGCTTTCGCGCTTTTTTATTGGGAGCGACAAATTCACGGCGCCACTCTCCAGGCGGCGCGGACAACGGTGGTCAACGTCATTGTCTTCGTTGAGATTTTCTATCTGCTCAATTGCCGGTCTCTCACCCGATCGATGTTTTTTGTGGGAATTTTCTCCAACCTCCGCCTTCTCGGAGGGATAGCCCTCATGGTCTTGTTTCAATGGGCCTTCACCTATTTGCCGTTTATGAACCGATGGTTCCATACCGTCCCCCTTGATCTGGAAACTTGGTTTCTTATTATCATCGTCGGCATGGTGGCTTATTTTGTCGTGGAATTTGAAAAATGGCTTCGGCTTCGAGGCAAAAAGAAAGGAATTCACAATAAGGAGCGTCATCAATATGGCCCAAAGGTTTAATCTTCTACCCATCATTTTCCCAACCATTATATTTCTCTCCGGCTGCAACGCGCTCCAAGGGCCTGTTAAAGAAACGGCGGACAGCTTTGAAGTAAAACAGGGAACAGAATTAGTCATTATCCTGCGGGAGTCGTTGAGCTGCAACACGAATAAACGCGGGGATGTGTTCACGGCAAAACTAAAAGAACAGATTTCTTTGGGGGACCGTGTCGTCTTGCCCGCGGAGACCGGAATTCGAGGGCTCATTACGGGCGTAAACAAGTACGTTAAATTGGGCGATCGGGCTAGTTTGCTTCTGGTATTTGACCAGATTGCCTTTCCCGATGGACGGGTTCTTCCCATGGACGCCAGTCTGGACACAGACAAAGGCGCCTCTTCAATCCGCGTCAAAGGAAAAGAAATGCAAGACGCTAAAGTTCTGGGAAAACACGCGGTGGTCGGTGCTCTGGCAGGGCGGGCGTTACTGGAAGAAAAGGGAGCGGAAAAGGGAATTCTTGTGGGGGCCGCTGTGGGGATGGGAGCGGTCTTTCTTTCCAACTCCAAAGCCATTACCCTTCCGGAAGGGACTGAATTTAATATTCGGTTAAATGAAAATCTTATAATCCCAAAATGAGGCGTCCGGCATCCCTGAAAAGCCGTCGCGGCCGGCGTCGATTCCTAAATACCGGGAATGGTTAAATCGTATTTATGAAGTTTAATGGTTTGAAGATCAAGATGGCGGTGGTGTTGGCGATCATGGTGAGCATCCTCGTCGTGACATCCGGGTTACTGGCGATCAGCCATAGCCACCAAACGGTTCGCTCGCAAAAACAGCAGGACGAACTCGTCATGGCCAAAAATGCCGCTTTTCAAGATAATTCTCTCCATGAGTTGGAATATTTTTCTCACCTGAGGCGCTTTGCCAATGATATTTTTGAAAGCGCCCCGGCCCGCCAATGCGGCCCGCGGTTCTCAATTTCCTTTTTGAAGGCGGATTTTCTATAAGACTTGGTTAAAACGGAGGTGTGACATGAAGAACGAATTAAAAGAGAAGTTTAAAGGAATTGCCGACAAAGACGGGGCAAATTTTTCCCGGCGGATAAAGATGATTACGCAGTCTGAAGACTCAGGTGAATTGGCGGATTCGCTTAAGAATTTCATCCTGATGATTCCTGACTTTATCACTCAAATTCGAATTTGGATGAATGATCCGCAAATTCCGGCTCGCTACAAAGAATTGCACGGGTTTTTCATGACTTACCTGTTCCATGAGGAAGACTTTCTGCCAGACGCCGATGGCGGCCTCTTCGGATATTTGGACGACGCCTACATGATCGGAAGCGTCTACTTTATGACCATGAGAGGCGCCGGATTCGATTCCCAGGCGTCCGCGATCGATTCCAACTCGGCGAAGAGCGCGGTTCCACGGTGGCTCGAAGACACAAGGAAAGTGATTCCTGGAGAAACCGAGAAAATCGACAAAATGCTGCTTGATATCCTCCAGGGCAATCTTGAATCCTTCCAGCACCTCATGAACGGCAAACGGCATTCCGCTTCCGGGGAATTGGGAAGTTTTTGAATGCCGGCGATGCGCTAGCGGAATAGAA
>JAKLIS010000113.1 GCA_022709485.1 Elusimicrobiota bacterium
TTCTCCTTTGGCTTGGATCACGAGACTCGCCACCTCACGCGTGGAAAGCCCCGTGGTGATCACGTCTTCTATTACCAAAATTTTTTCGCCGGGTTGAATCGAAAATCCTCGTCTTAAAATGGGTTTCCCCGCCTCATCTTTTTCGGCAAAAATAGCCCGGCATTTTTTGGCGCGCGCCACTTCATGGCCGATAATAAGCCCGCCGATGGCGGGTGAAAGAACGGCATCGATGGCTCCCGTGAAATGACCGGCGAGGGAACGGCCCAATTCTTCCGCTTTGACGGGATCCTGAAGGAGAAGAGCCGATTGCATATAACGGTCCGAATGAAGTCCGGATGAAAGAATGAAATGGCCTTCCAGAAGCGCGCGGGCTTCTTTGAACCAATCGATGAGGGGCAGAATGTCAGACATAAATTATCCCGTCATTCCCGCGAAAGCGTCCCTAAGGAACGTACCGGATTATGAAGGTCAAGGAATCGGTACGAAAATCCAGGTTTTAAACAATTTTTTGACAAAAGTTTCCTACCTGGATTCCCGCCTGTCTGCCGGCGAGGCAGGCTTTCGCGAGAATGAAAGAAAGCTTGAGGCATTGAAGATTTCTGGATTGGATGTTCCATAAGATTATTTTATTGTTTCGGCGCTTTGTGCCAATCTTTGAGCATGAGCTCCGCCACCCATTTGGGGTCTTTGGCCTCAATGATGGGCCTTCCAACAACGAAAAAATCGGCTCCGGAGATCCGGGCATGCTGAGGCGTCGATGTCCGGGTTTGATCTTCTTTTGAATTTTCCGGCAAACGAATACCGGGCGTGATTATCTTAATTCCCTTCCCCAGTAAATTTCTCAAACTTAAGGTTTCTCCCACGCTTGCCACAATGCCGTTTAATTCGCATTTTTTGGCGATTCCTCCCAATCGCATCACTTGTTCCAAGGGAGAGGGATGAATGCCTAACATAAGAAGATCCTGCTCTGATAAACTGGTTAAAACGGTGACGCCCCAAATTTCCGGCCGGCCACGGAGAGACGCTGCTTCTCTTAACGCTCGCTCCCCGGCCGATATGTGGACTGTGGCGCTAAAAACCCCCCATTTTCCCGCCTCTTTAACAGACCGAGCGACGGTGCTGGGAATATCGTGGAATTTCAAATCGAGGAAAACTTTTCGCCCTGCTGATCTGATCTTTTTAATCATGGAAGGGCCGTATCGAAGGACCAAACCAGGGCCAATTTTAAATACATCGACGAACTTTTTCGTCGCGCGAACGATAGACAACGCTTCTTTTTCGGTTTCAACATCCAAAGCGACAATGAGTGGTTTCATATATTCTTTACCTTAAGTTTAAGTGGGGCTGTATTATACTTTTTCGTCATTCCAGGTCTAGAGAACAAAGATAGTGCCTGGTTCCTAGTGCCTGGTGCATGGTAAAAAACAAAGAATAAAATTGAAAATTACCCTCAAATTTCAGCCTAAAACTAGGCACTAGGCACTAGGCACTAGGCACTAGGCACTAGGCACTAGGCACTAGGCACTAGGCACTAGGCACTAGGCACTAGGCACTAGGCACTAGGCACTAGGCACTAGGCACTAGGCACTAGGCACTAGGCACTAGGCACTAGGCACTAGGCACTAGGCACTAGGCACTAGGCACTAGGCACTAGGCACTAGGCACTAGGCATTAATACGCCGTTCCCACGGCGTCTTGAATTCGCTTAAAACCATCCCTTTCCATGAGTTTAAGGAGCCCCCGATTGATATTGGGGATGAGAAGGGGACCCTCATAAATCCAGCCCGTGTAAACCTGGACCAAAGATGCCCCCAACCTGATTTTTTCATAGGCGTCTTCCGCCGAAAATATTCCCCCCACTCCGATGATGGGAATGGCCCCCCGAGTGAGCTGATAGACCCGTTTCAAAACCGCATTCGCCTTATCTTTGAGGGGACGGCCGCTTAAGCCCCCTTTTTCATGCGCCCATTTGGGGCCTAAAAGGTGAGGTTCAATGGTGTTATTGGTGGCAATAATCCCCAGGTTGCACTCCACTGCTGTTCGGACAACGGCTTCGAGCATTTCATCTGAGTCATCCGGCGAAATTTTGACAAACACCGGCTTGGACGGCTCACCGGTTGATTGGGCAATATTTTGGACCGTTTTCGAGACTTGGGTAAGTAATTTTCGAAGCGGCGATACCGCTTGCAGGGCTCTAAGATAGGGAGTGTTGGGCGAACTCACATTTAATACCACATAATCGAACAGGGAATATGCCTTTCCCAAACAATGGAGATAATCGTTATCCGCCACTTCCAAAGGTGTGTTGACGCCTTTCCCTATACTTAAACCCATTGGAACCGTTAACTTTTTTCTGCGGCCCTTTTCAAACCGGTGTAGCGCCGCATCCAATCCGGGATTATTGAACCCCATGCGGTTCAAAATGGCCTTTCTTGCTTTATTCCGAAAAAGCCGGGGTTTTTCTAGCCCTTTTTGAGGCTTGGGAGTTATGGTCCCTAATTCCATAAATCCAAATCCCAGATAGGGAAGAATAGGAAAGACTTCCAAGGCTTTATCAAAACCGGCCGCCAGTCCCACCGGATTGGGGCATGTGAGGGTCCTCACCATTACTTCAAGCCGGGGATCATGGATCACAAACTGGCTCTGGAAAAATTCGAGGCTCCCCGGCCATTTCTCAAAAAAACGAAGACCCTGAACCGCCATATTATGGGCGCGCTCAGCATCGAGCTGAAAGAGAAAAGGTTGAAGAACCTTTTTATAGAGGAGATGGATGAGGTTTGACAGGGGAGGCGCTCCGTTCAAAAACTGTTTGGCCGCCCACCAGTGTTCTTTCCACCGTTCCGAAAAGCGGCCAGCCGAGAAAAGGAGAATTTTGGCTGCGACTCGCGAAATGGGTGAAGGTCCGTTTAGAGTCTGGATCGAAAATCACAATATCCGCGTTCGCCCCCGTCTTAAGGGTTCCCGCCGGTAAATTAAACAGCCGGGCGGGCGTGGCTGTCATTCTTAATAAAAGGTCGGGCAAGCTCATAAACCCGGTTTTGACAAGTTCGGTGATCAAAAGAGGGAGGGCGGTTTCCAACCCAATGATGCCGAAGGGCGCGGCGTTAAATTCCTGCGATTTTTCCGATTGCGTGTGCGGGGCGTGATCTGTCGCCACACAATCAATTACCCCTTCCTTCAAAGCTTGTCTTAAGGCTTTCACGTCTTCCGCCGTGCGGAGGGGCGGGTTCACCTTGGCATTGGCTTTGTATTCTTGAACAACATCTTCAGTCAAGGTTAAATGGTGAGGGGTCACATCTGCCGTCACGGAAATTCCTTTCTCTTTGGCCCGCCGAATAATTTCCACTGATTCTTTCACGGACATATGCGTTAAATGCAACCGCCCGCCGGTGAGTTCCGCCAACGCCACATTTCTGGCCACCATGGAATATTCTGCTTGGCGAGGAATCCCCGCGAGGCCCAACCGCGTGGCCATCGGCCCGTCGTTCATGACCCCGTTTCCTTTCAAATGGATGTCTTCGCAATGTTCCATCACGATGAGATTAAAACACCGGCTGTATTCGAGCGCCCGGCGGAAAAGCTGCGCGTTTAAAACCCCATCTCCATCATCGGTGATGGCCACACATCCCACGCGAACCATGGCCCCAATTTCAGAAAGTTCGTGTCCTTCCCGGCCTTTGGTGATGGTTCCCGTGGGATAAACACGGGCCATGCCGTCCTGCGCGGCCCGGGCCACAACAAATTGAATATCGGAGATGTTATCCATGGGAGGCTGCGTGTTCGGCATGGAGATAAGAGAGGTCACTCCCCCCGCCGCAGCGGCGCGCGTCCCCGTGGCAATGGTTTCTTTGGCTTCGCCCCCTGGCTCTCTGAGGTGAACGTGAATATCCACCAACCCCGGCGCCACTACTTTCCCCTCAGCATCGACGGAAGGCGTATTCGGGGGACAATTCAAATGGGTCCCAACGGAATGAATCAAACCATTTTCAATTAAAACGCTGGCTTCTTTATCCAGGTTTTGACTGGGATCAATGACCCGGCCATTTTTGATGAGGAGCTTTCCGACGTGGGGGTGTTTAAAAGGAGACATCATTGCCCGGTCTCCATTCGGCTTAATTCTTCCACATGAGATGAATGCGACAGAGAAGGGTTCCCGGCCAACCAATATAGGACCGACATTCGGACCGCGATACCGTTGGTCACCTGGTTCAGGATGACGCTTTGATGAGAGTCCGCCACCTCGGAGGTGATTTCCACTCCCCGGTTCATCGGCCCCGGATGGAGAACAATGCAGTCCCGCTTGGCCAGGGCCAAACGCGATAAATTGAGCCCGTAAAGTTCTGTGTATTCTCGGATGGAGGGCATCAAGTTTTCTTTTTGCCTTTCCAATTGAAGCCGCAGGACATTGATAACATCCGCCCCTTCCAGGGCCTCATCCACTTTATTTGAAACGGTCACTTTCCCTTCAAAAATATCCGGAAGACCCGGCGGAATGAGCGTGGGCGGCGCGCATACCACCACATGAGCGCCCAATTTGGTGAGGGCCCACATGTTGGATCTGGCCACTCGAGAGTGGGCAATGTCACCCAAAATGACAACTTTGAGCCCGTCAAAACGGCCTTTCTTGTCAAAAATGGTGAAGGCATCTAATAAGCCTTGCGTGGGGTGCTCGTGGGCGCCGTCTCCGGCATTGACCACATGGGCTTTCACTTCTCCCGAAATGAGGTTGGCCGCGCCCGACGAGGAGTGGCGGAGAATGAGATAATCCACATTCATCGCTTCTAGGTTTTTCACGGTATCGATGAGAGACTCGCCTTTTTGAACGGAACTCGTGGAAGCGGCGATGCTGATGGTGTCGGCCGACAACCGTTTGGCGGCCAACTCAAAAGAGATTCGGGTCCGGGTCGACGGTTCAAAAAATACCAAAGCCACTGTTTTTCCCCGGAGCGCCGGCACTTTTTTCACGCTCCGCGTAAAAAGCTGTTTCATGGGTTTGGCTTGATTCAAAATTTCTTCAATTTGGGCTTTGGTGAGATATTCAAGGCCTAACAGGTCTTTTGGCCGCGACTCGGTTTTTTTCATTATTCCTCCGGCTCCAAAATGAGAATTTCATCTTTCCCGTCCATCTCCGCCAGATGAAGTTCCACGGATTCGGATCGCTTGGTGGTCAGCGTAAATTGAGAAAAATCCGCCGAAATGGGCATTTCCCGGTGTCCCCGGTCCACCAACACCGCCAATTGAACGCTGGCGGGCCGGCCGAAATCCATAATTTGATTTAAGGCCGCCCGAATGGTGCGGCCGGTGAATAACACATCATCAATCAGAACTATTTTTTTATCGTCAATGTCGAAATCAAGGTGAGTTTCCCCAATGAGGGGTTGAATGCCGGAGGTGCTGAAGTCGTCTCTGTACAGTGAGATATCCAAATCTCCCAGGAGGATGTTCGTTCCTTTTTCTTTTTTGATGAGGGCCGCAATTCGGCCTGCCAAAAGGGCGCCGCGGCGTTGGATACCCACAAAGATGACTTCCTGTTTTGAAAAATCGTATCGACCCATGAGAGAATGGGCTAAATCCCGAATGGCTTTGTTCACCTTCTCGGCGGGGATGACCTCACG
>JAKLIS010000114.1 GCA_022709485.1 Elusimicrobiota bacterium
TGGGAGTGGATGGAAACGGCAAGGCCCCCGTCGGCCTTTTTCCGACGGTGGAGTCATTAATCGGGGATGGTGGGGATTTGGAATCTCCAGGAAGTTTGCGTCAAGGCCGCCCTCCCGCCCCGGCGATTAACGAAGATCATCAAGGCCGGGAAGCCTTGGGAGGCCTTCAATTCGAACCGGTGGAATTAAAACCGGGCGCTTCGGCTCGGTTCATTCTCGTTTTGGGAATTGACAAAAATGGCGGGGAAAATTTGGCAGGTCTCATGACTCGGTTTGACTCCTATGAAAAAGTGAGGCGCCTTTTGGACAATACCCGAAGCGCCTGGCAGGAAAAAAGCGGGCGGATGGATTTCCAAACGGCCGACAAAAATTTTGACCGGTGGATGAAATGGGTGTCTGTTCAGCCGGTCTTTAGAAAAATCTTCGGTTGTTCATTTTTACCGGATTTTGATTACGGCCGCGGGGGCCGCGGCTGGCGGGATTTGTGGCAAGACTGCCTGGCGCTTCTTCTCATAAACCCCGCGGAAGTCCGGGACGACATCGTGAACAACTATGGCGGCGTTCGGATCGACGGATCCAACGCCACCATTATCAACCGCGTCCCCTTTCAGAGGGAAGGCGCGGGCTCCGCGCCATCCAAAAAAATCGTCAAATGGAAACCGGAGTTTGTGGCGGACCGAAATAAAATTGTCCGCACCTGGATGGATCACGGGGTGTGGCCGTTTTTAACCACAAAACTTTATATCGACCAGACGGGCGATTGGGAAATTCTTTTTGAAAAAGTTCCCTATTTCCGCGATTGCCAATTGAATCGCGGCCGCCTCTTCAACCCTCAGTTTTCCGACTCAGATTGCCGGCTGAAGGATAAAAACGGAGTGGTTTATGAGAGCTCCATTCTGGAACATATCTTGATCCAGCACCTGGTCCAATTTTTCAACGTGGGCGCCCACAACAATATCCGCCTCGAAGACGCCGATTGGAACGACGGCCTGGACATGGCTCATGACAAAGGCGAAAGCGTGGCGTTCACCGCCTTCTACGCCGGAAATTTGGAAACTCTCGCGGATGTGATTGAGAAACTCGCGGGATTAAAAGGGATCGCGGAAATTTCTTTTCCGGAAGAACTCACTTTTCTTTTTGATACCTGTGGGAAAAAAGTGAATTATGAAAATCCAACCGAGAAAACCGATCGCTTAAATCAATATTTTGACGCCACCGTCGCCGGGCTCTCCGGGATCAAGGTGTCCATCCCCATTAAACTGTTGATTCAGGATTTGCGCTGCAAATCCGATTGGATGAAAGCCCACCTTCGGCAGAAGGAATGGGTGGAAACGCATGGCGAGACCTGGTTCAACGGCTATTACGACAATAAAGGCCGGAAAGTCGAAGGCGCTGACGAAAATGGCCTTGTTAAAATGACGCTTACGGGCCAGGTTTTTCAATTGATGTATGGAGTCGCCGATGATCCCCAGGCCCGGAAAATCGCCCACGCGGTTAACAAATTTCTTTTTGAGCCGCGTCTGGGCGGATACCGATTGAACACGAACTTCGGAGCGCTTCAGCCGGATCTGGGCCGGGCTTTTTCATTTGTCTACGGGGACAAAGAAAACGGCGCCGTCTTCTCCCATATGGTGGTGATGTACGCCAACGCGCTTTTCCGCCGGGGGCTCGCGGAAGAAGGATTCAAAGCGCTTCATTCCCTTTATGAAATGGCCATCCAATCCAGCCGAAGCCATATCTTTCCCGGTCTTCCGGAATATTTCGACAACGCCGGCCGCGGTAAATATCATTACCTCACGGGTTCGGCCAGTTGGTACGCGCTCACGCTCCTCACCCAAAGTTTCGGCGTGCGGGGGGACGGCGGGGATTTGGTGTTGGCGCCCAAGCTCATGCCGGCGCAATTTGACGCCAAAGGCCTGGCCCGGGTTAAAACCTGTTTCGCCGATGCCGATCTCACCATTACCTACAAAAACCCAAAGCGGCTTTCATTTGATCGATTGGGAGTAAAAGAGGCGCGCACCTCTCAAGGCCCCATTCCGTTTTCTCGCCGATCAAACAAAGAAATCATGATTCAGCGGGAAATTTTGAAGCAGAGAAATGAGTGGGATATTGAAGTAATTTTGGATGAATTTTGATAAAAGTCTAGCGGCTCCGTTGGGGTCATTTTTACCCGAGCCAACTTTCCAGAGGGGGAATATAAGTGAATCTTTCCTTTTATCGGCTGATCAAAAAACTTTTTAACGACGAAAATCACGGGGAAGAAATGTCTTTTCTCCGCGGGGTTCCCATCTTTTTCGGCTTGAGTTCCCATCAATTGGGCCGAATTATGCAGGCCATCCAGAAAAGAAAATACTACGCCGGCGAAATTTTGTTCCAGGAAGGCCAGATTGGGAAAGCCGTATTTATTATTAAAACAGGCCGCGTGGAGCTGGTGAAAAACGTCCCCGAGGGCGGAGAACCGCGCTTGCTGGGAAATCTGGGACCCGGGCAAATTTTTGGAGAAATGGCGTTGTTGGAACACCGGCCCCGCACCGCCAGCGCGCGGGTGGTGGAAGATGGGGAAATATTTCTTCTTTACACCGCCACATTGGAAGCGCTCCTCAAAAACCATCCGGCCATTGGGGTCAAACTTATGAGGAACATCGCAGTCATGCTGTCCGCGCTACTGCGGCGAACCAATCAGGAACTGGAGAACCAGAAAAAATCATGACGGAAATTAAATTCTGGCGCGGTTTTTTTTCGATCCTTTTAGTGATATCCCTTCTCTTTTTCATCTTCCATGTGTGGGCGGTCATTCTTCCTTTCGCGTTTGGAATCATCATTGCCTATTTGGTGAATCCTTTGGTCGATAATCTGGCCGCCATGGGGCTCAAGCGCAGCCGGGTCGTCTTAATTCTTTATCTAATTTTGTTGGGGGCGGGGATTATGCTGGCAATGACGCTTATCCCGTCTCTCATCAAAGAGGCCAACGCCGCCGTTAAAGAATTGCCCGCTTACACGACAGCCATCGATGATTTAATCACCAAAGCCAATGGGGAAATCCAAAAATTCATAAAGCCTATTTTTAAATCCAAGTCGGACGTCATTGCGATTCCTTTCGCGGCTCAGAAATTTATCGATAGCCTCATTCCTCAGTTGCCGCAAAAAATATTGGGTGTGGCCCACGCGGGGCTTTGGATCATCATTATTCCTTTTGTGAGTTTTTTCGCGCTGAGTCATGGAAAATCCTGGATTGACATCATCTTTGATTCCACCCCCAGCGAATACGTGGAAAATCTTTTGGGTTTTATGGCGGAGCTAAACGCGACTTTGGGGGGATATGTCCGCGGTCTTATTATTGAATCGCTCTGCGTGGGCCTTCTGACCATCGCGGGGCTTTGGGCGATGGGCATAAAAGGGGCTGTTCTTTTGGGCGTTATAACAGGGCTCGTGAATTTTGTTCCTTTCATGGCGCCTTTGTTGGGGGGGGGCCTGGCGCTTTTGACCGCTTATTTTCAATTTAAGTCATTCTCGGTTTTGGTGGGAATCGCCCTTCTTTTTATCGGCGTGAGGTTATTTGATGATTTTGTTCTCATTCCCTTCGTGGTAGGCTCCAGCGTGCATTTACACCCCGTCATAATGGTGTTTGCTATCCTGGCGGGAGTGGAAGTGGCGGGATTTATTGGCCTTGTTTTTGCCATTCCCGTCGCTGTTGTGATTAAAGTTTTCCTATCAGTGGCTCTCCGGCACCGGAAAGAACGCCTTATGTTCCGCCACGAACACGTTTATTCCTGATTAATTTTTGCGGAACGAACCCTTGCCTCGTCGGTTATAATTGAGAAGACCGTTATTCCCACGGACGCCGTCATTCTCGCGAAAGCGGGAACCTTGAGGCGAGCACCGTCATTCCCGCGAAAGCGGGAACCTTGAGGCGAGCACCGTCATTCCCGCGAAAGCGGGAATCCAGGGCCTTAAACATGGTTTTTAAAAGCGGGTTCACTACCTGGATTCCCGCTTTCGCGGGAATGACGGAAAGAAAAAAAGAGATTCCTCAAAATGACCAACATGATTGACATCGAAACACTCAAAAAGAAAGTGAACGACGCTTTCGAAAAAATCAGGCCGGCCCTCATCATGGATGGGGGAGACGCGGAGATCAAGGAGCTGACCCCCGACGGTCGCCTCACCATTACATTCAAAGGGGCCTGCGACGGGTGTCCCATGGCCGCGATGACCCTCAAGCAGGGAATCGAGCGGTATATCAAAAGCCAGGTTCCCGAAATTGTCTCGGTGGACGCTGTCCCGAGATAAATCTCTTAGGAAAATTCAAATGCCTTCCATTGAAGAAATCAGGAAAGTCTTATCCACCGTTCAAGAACCGGAACTCCATAAAGACATCGTGTCTTTGAATATGGTGAAGGGAATCTCTTTCGAAAACGGGAAAGTGGATGTGGCCGTTGAGCTGACCACCCCTGCCTGTCCTTTGAAAGATGAAATCGTGAGACGCGTGGAAGAAGCGGTGGCCCCGCTTCCGGGCGTGAAATCCGTGCATGTGGAAATGACGTCCCGCGTGGCCAGTTCACGAGCGGTGAGCGGGAAACTTCCCATCGAAGGAATCAAAAACGTCGTCGCGGTGTACGCGTGTAAAGGCGGAGTTGGAAAATCAACGGTCGCCACTAATTTGGCGGCGGCGCTGGCCGCCGAAGGGGCCAGTGTGGGCCTTTTGGACGCCGATATCTACGGCCCGAACATTCCTTTAATGATGGGGACGCATGATCGTCCCCAAGCTTCTGAGAAGCCGGATAAAATGGCGCCGCTCCTCGCTCATAAAGTAAAAATTATGTCCCTTGGTTTTTTGACCGACGCAAACACGCCGATGATTTGGCGGGGACCCATGGTCCATAGCGCTGTTCAACAAATGCTCCGGGAAACCGATTGGGGAGAACTGGATTATTTGGTGGTGGATCTCCCTCCCGGCACCGGCGACGCCCAGCTTACCTTAATTCAATCCGTTCCTTTGGCGGGCGTTGTTTTTGTGACAACCCCTCAAGCCGTGAGTTTGGCCGACAGCGTTAAAGGAATTCAGATGTTTCGAAAACTAGACGTTCCCATCTTGGGCATCGTCGAGAATATGTCCGGGTTTCAATGCCCCCACTGTAACACGGTGACAAACATTTTTTCCAAAGACGGCGGAAAAGAGGAAGCGAAAGATTTTGGCATTCCGTTTTTGGGCGCCATTCCCATTGACCCCCAAGTGGTGTCTTCCGGCGACGGAGGAATTCCCGTTGTGCTCCAGGCCCCTCAATCTCCTGTGGGTCAAGCATTTCGCCGCTTGGCGGAATGGGTCGCGGCCAACGTCAGCGTTTCGAATTTCGTTCCAATCCCCTAAAACAGTTAAAAACCCTTGACCCCCCATCGAACCCATGCTATTTTCACATTATCGATTTTCAAAATTGATAGGAGGTACATATGCGTTTATTTGTGGCAGCGGGGTTATTGGCGGCGTTTCTTATTGGGTGTGGCGGCAAATCCCAGATCGTGAAAAAAGGGGAGCTGTCCCAGACCATCGAACAACAGCAGGTT
>JAKLIS010000115.1 GCA_022709485.1 Elusimicrobiota bacterium
GCCGTGATTTGATGGATGGCGGGGTCATTGCGAATCGGGATTGGACAAGCCAGTCCAATTCCCGCGAATTCATCTTCTGTTTTGATTTGTGTGATGCTGGGTTTTTCACCGCACACTGCGCATTGAGGATTTCGTTTAATGGGAATTTCTCTAAACTGCATGTTCATGGCATCGATTTGGAGAAGGCGGCCCACCAGCAAGCTTTTTATCCCCAAGAAATATTTTATGGCTTCTGTGGCCTGAATAAGGCCCACCAAACCTGGAAGAATTCCCAATACACCCGCTTCTTCGCACGTGGGAATTTCCCTCGGGTTAGGCGAGTCAGGAAATAAGCACCGATAACAGGGCCCTTCTTTGGGTTTAAAAAAGGACGCTTGTCCTTCGAACCGATGAACGCTTCCATAAATGTTGGGTTTGCCCAATAGAACGCAGGTGTCACTCACAAGATACCGAGTTGGGAAATTGTCGCTTCCATCAATAATGAGGTCATAATTTTTCAAAATGTTCGCCGCATTGGCCGGCGTCAAATTTTCGTTATGAGTGATGACCGAAACCAACGGGTTTGTTGATTGAATCCTTTTTTTGGCGGCCTCCACTTTAAGCTGACCCACGTCTTCGTTTCCAAATAAAACCTGACGCTGAAGATTGCTCGCTTCAACTTTGTCGAAATCCACCAGGGCAATGGTTCCCACGCCCGCCGAGGCCAGATAAAGTGCGTTGGGCGAGCCCAAGCCGCCGGTTCCCACCAATAAAACTTTGCCCGCCTTCAGTTTATTTTGACCCGCTTCTCCCACTTCAGGAAGCGTTAAGTGTCGCGCGTAACGTTTTTTCTCCTCCGGGGTTAAAGTCATGAAATGATCTTTTCCAAATCTTTAAATTCGTGAATAATAAAATCGGGTTTCAAATCCATTAAGCTAGGATGGTAACCAAAGCCGTAAGTCGTGACACAAGTTTTCATTCCGGCGGCTTTTCCGGCAATCAAATCTTGAGGGCCGTCGCCGACCATCATAGCCGTACCGGGATCTCCCTTTAAAACCTTGAGCGTATCCAAAAGTGGGTCCGGATGTGGTTTGGGTTTTAAAACAGTATCACAACCCAAGATCGCTTTAATATAGGGATCGATTTGGAAAGCCTTGACGATTTTTTCGGCGAACACTTGATGTTTATTGGTCACAATGCCCATTTTAATCGACGGAGAAAATTTCACTAGAAATTCCTTAACTCTCGGGTATAGGGTCGTGTGATCAGTCAGATGGTCTAGATAAAATTCGGCAAAGGCTTTGGAAACCTCTGGGTAAAGCGCGTCTTTCCCAGGCCCCAACGCCTTTTGAAGAAGGACACGGAGGCCATTACCAATAAAGCTAGTGACCCGTTCTTGCGGAAGTTCTTGTTCTCCCACGCTTTTCAAAGCGAAATTAGTGGCCGCAGCCAAGTCGGCTTCAGAGTCGATAAGGGTGCCATCTAAATCAAAGATAATGGTTTTAATCATCTTATCGGTCGTTGTTAACCCGGCGTGTTGATGGTTCGTTTTTGGGGAGGATGTCATTTCTGGATGATCGACAAAAATTCCTTTCGTGTTCGGGCATCTGTCCGGAATGAGCCCAACATGGCGCTGGTGACGGTAGGTGAATCCACGCTTTCTACTCCGCGCATTTCCATGCACAGATGCCGAGCTTCCATTATCACACCGACCCCCATCGGCTGGAGTTTTTCTTTCAGAAGCTCGGCGATTTGCTGGGTCAGCCTTTCCTGAACTTGAAGACGGCTCGCGAAAATTTCCACAATTTTGGGGATCTTGGAAAGTCCGACGATTTTCCCTTTTGGAATATAGGCCACATGCGCTTTTCCAAAAAAAGGAAGCATGTGATGTTCACACAAAGAATAAAACCGAATGTCTTTAACAACCACCATTTCGTTGTAGTTTTCTTTGAAAATGGCTTTGTTGATAATGGCGTCCAGGTTGGCGTTATATCCGCGGGTGAGTTCAAAATAGGCCTTTGCCACGCGATTCGGTGTTCGCAATAAACCTTCTCTTTTGGGATCTTCGCCGAGCTCTTTTAATATCCCCAATACGTGAGAAGCCAATTTGTTGGTCTTATCTTCCGGGAAGTCGACGATGTTCGGGGTCATTCAATTTCTCCTATCTTCGTTCTGCTGAATCAACAATGTTTATGCATGTATCAAACTCGATTCTTTGATTCCTTATGCAGCCTTTGCCAGAAACAAATCTTAAAAATTTCTTTCCTTTGGATTAAACGCCGGCGGAGTGACAAAGTTTCTGAGTAACTTAAGTAATTTTAATCATTCGCTCAATGGCTTGCCTCGCCCGATCGGCGATTTTCTTTGGGACAGTGACCCGATACTTTAGGTCTTCAAGCGACCAAAGGACTTTTTCGAGCGTGATCATTTTCATGAATTCGCATTGAGCTTCTGTGTTGGCCGGAATAAATTCTTTTTCGGGGGCTCCTTTTTTCATTGGGTAAAGATTGCCGGTTTCGGTTCCGACAATGAATTCATTTGCCCTGGCCGTTTTGACGTAATTGATCATTCCCTGGGTTGAAAGGACATGGTCGGCCAATGGCAAGCATGAGGAAGAACACCCGCATTCCGGATGCATGAGAAATTCCGCCTGGGGATGATCGCTTTTTAATTTTTTAATCGCGTCGGTTTTAATCATATGGTGAACGTGGCAGGATCCCGGCCACAAATGCATGTTTTTCCGACCTGTTTTTTCACGAACCCAAGCCCCCAAATACATATCGGGTCCGAATAGGATTTCTTTGTCTTTCGGAATGGCTCCAATCACTTTGACGGCGTTAGAAGAGGTGCAACAATAGTCCGATTCAGCTTTAACCTCGGCCGAACAGTTCACGTAGGTGACCACGACCGCGCCGGGATGGCTTGCTTTCCATTTTCGTAAATCTTCTGCCGCCATTGTGGCGGATAAAGAGCAGCCTGCGTTCAAATCGGGAATGAGGACGGTTTTCTTGGGGGCCAAAATAGCGGCGGTCTCCGCCATAAAATGGACTCCGCAAAACACGATCACATCGGCGTTTGATTGGGCGGCTTTTTGAGACAAAAGGAGTGAATCGCCCGTGATATCCGCAATTTCCTGAACTTCCGGAAGCTGGTAATTGTGAGCCAAAATAATGGCGTCCCGATCCTTTTTCAACTCGGAGATTTTTTCATGAATTTCTGTTTTCGTTTCATTCATTGGGGTGGTCTCTTATAAAACGCCCCTTGCCAGGCCGTTGCCCAGCGAGGGGGCGTTTGGTAAACCTATTTTACTTCATTCGTCGGAAGAATGAAGAGGAACCTTTGGAGATTGCATGACCGAAGGGTTTTCTACCCCCGAGAGCCCGCGATTGGCGGGCTCTCGGGAAAAAGACGGAGAGAAAATTTTATCTTTTGGCTTTAAAGTCTTTCACGAAGAAATTAAAACGGACGCCAAAAATAAAAATGACATATCCAACCGCCCCCAAAGCAAAAATGGTATCTCCGGGAACCCGCAGCCACCGCAGCGTTTGCATAAGAGGCGTCTGCATGAATTCAAGGCTACGCGCGTACCAGTAACTGTATTTCACCGAAGCCCACGTCTGCATAAGGCCCACCGGAAGAAGGCTCAACATGACCATAAGAAGGAGGCCGATGTTGATGGCCCAGAATGAAAAACGAATGAGCCCAGATTTCCATTCTTTATCGGGTTGGAACGCCCGGACGCAAAATAGAACCAACCCCATTGCCAGCATCCCGTAAACACCGAAAAGCGCCGTGTGGCCGTGAACGGGCGTGGTGTTGAGCCCTTGCATATAGTAAAGCGCAATGGGTGGGTTAATCATGAACCCGAATATTCCTGCCCCGACGAGGTTCCAAAATGACACCGCGAGGAAGAAGTATATCGGCCAAATGTACATGTGGATCCAAGGAGTCGCTTTAGAAAGCTTGAAATCGTGAAGCGCCGCGAAGACAATGAGGAGAAGCGGAACCACTTCTAATGCGCTGAAAACCGATCCAAAAGCCAACGCCACAGTGGGCGTTCCTGAAAAATACAAATGATGGCATGTCCCAATGACGCCTCCTGTAAGATAAATGATGGCCGATATAAGCGACGCCTCAGCAGCGAGCTTTGGATGAATCAATTTTAACCGCGTAAAAAAGAAGGCGATGACAACAGTGGAAAAGACTTCAAAATAACCCTCCACCCAGAGGTGGACAACCCACCACCGCCAGTACTCCACAATGGAGAGATGGGTGTGCTGACCCCAAGTGAGGCCGGCGCCGTAAAAAAGAGCAATGGCGATGGAAGCCAAAAGAAAAAGAGAAAGTAGGGGTTTGAGTTCTCCCCCCTTTTTAATGGCAGGAATAACGCACCGGGCTACAAGAAAAAGCCAAATGAGGAGGCCCGCCATCAGCCCAATTTGCCATATGCGGCCCAAATCAACATATTCATAGCCCTGATGACCCCAAAGGAAAGAAGCGGTCGGGGATAATTTATTTTGGATGCTGAGCCATTCTCCAGCGAGGGAACCCAAAACAATGACCAATAGAGCGCCGAAAAGAATATTTACTCCGAGTCGCTGATATTTGGGGTCTTCGCCATTGACCAAAGGTCCCATGAATAGACCCGCGCCCAACCAAGCGGTGGCGATCCAGAAAAGTCCCAACTGAATGTGCCAAGTGCGGGCGACGCTGTAGGGAAGCCAATTGGCCAACGGGAATCCGTAGAAGGAGTCTCCTTCCACCCCGTAATGCGCGGTAATGATGCCCATGATGATCTGTAAGAGAATGAGAAGGGTGACCACATAAAAATATTTCAGCGTGGATTTTTGGGATGGCGTGGCTTTCGTGGCCAGGAGGGGATCTTCTTTGGGTAGTCCTTGGGATACCGGATAGGGGCGGGTGGCGTACCACCAGACCAAGGCCGCGATTCCCAGCAAAAGCATAATGACACTGACGCCCGTCCAAACGACAGCTTCACCGGTGGCTACATTTCCAACCAGCGGTTCGTGAGGCCAATTATGTGTGTAGGTGATATCTTGATTGGGGCGGTTGGTGGACGCCGACCAGGATGTCCAAAAGAAAAAGGCCGACAGATCGTTAAGTTTCTGGGGATCGGTAACCGCGTTTTTAGGAATCGCAAAAGCCTTCTGACCATAGGAAAAGACATCCGTGAAATAACTCTTTACGTTTTCAAAAGCATTTGCGCGAATGGGATGAATAGTGATTAAACCTGTCGCGGGATCAAAGGTGTTTTTCCGGAGGGTTAATTGCAGTCGTTTTTGCAGGAGAGCTTGCCTTTCGGGGTCCAATTCTTTGAAACTCTGATTAAAATCTGTTTTGGCGAATTCGTCGAGGATAAAAACGCATTCTCGGTGAAGCCATTCGGTTGTCCAATCGGGGGCCACATAGCTTCCATGTCCCCAGACGGAGCCAACCTCCATTCCACCCAAAGCTTGCCATACGTTTTGGCCATTTTGGATATTTTGCTGGGTGATGACCTCTACACCGTCGGGGAGAACAAATGCGTTTGGTATGGGCGGCTTTTCTTGGTAGA
>JAKLIS010000116.1 GCA_022709485.1 Elusimicrobiota bacterium
CCTTTTTCCCCGTGAAATAGGCGTTCACATATTGGCGGTTGGTCACTTGCCAGCGCCCGAGAAGCCCCATCGCCCCCCCCATGACCAGATGGCCTTCTCCCTTGGGATCGCCGCGTTTGATTTTGGCCGCTGAGATTTCCATACATCGGTTGACAACAGACAGGAACTCTCTACTTTCCTGCATATCCGTTTCGAGAACGAGGGTTGAAAGACGCCACCAGTGCGTGCAAGTGACTCCGAAGGCGATCATAGGGTGTTCTTCCGCCTGATCCTGTAATGAGGTGAAAATCTGGCGGGAGGTTTCGTAACGCATGTTGAATAAATTTTCCAGAGCGATTTGGATTTTCTTATCCAACTCGGGGGAAATGTCCATGGAATGATTGTTTTCTGCTCTGAGGGGCCATAGGGCGAAAACGAGGAGGATTGAAATAAGCAGGCCAAAGCGTTTCATAAAGAACTAAACCTATCTTCTTTTTTTACTTTGAGCAAGAGGGAGTTGTCCTAAAGAATTTTCCAGGTTTCCCGGATAATGATTCCCGGCTTTCCAAATGTGGCGTTCACGGAGTTTGCGCGGGGAACTTGCTTGCCCGCAAAACGTTTAAAACGATAGAAACACAGGGAGGAAATATGGAAGGAAAAGTGGAGAATTTGACCGGAGATTCGTTTTTGGGGGCGGTGTCAAACGCCAAAGAGCCTGTTCTCGTTGACTTTTGGGCGCCCTGGTGCGGACCTTGCCGTCAATTGGGCCCGGAGTTGGAAGCGGCGGCGGAAGAAGTTTCCGGACGCGCCCGGATTGCCAAGGTCAATGTGGACGAAGAATCGGAACTCGCCGACCGATTCGGCATTCAAAGCATCCCAACCATGATTATTTTTCGACAGGGACAGCCCGTCACGCGTTTGGTGGGATTTAAGGACAAAAATGAGATTGTCAATTCTCTTTTTATGAGCGAGACCAACTGAGCCAAACTAAGATGACGACGGCGAGAAGAACTCGGTAAATGACAAACGGGGTGAATGATCTTTTTTTAACGTAGGTGAGGAGAAAATGAATGGCCGCCAGGCCCGAAACTGCCGAAGAGAGAAAAGCCACCCAGAAAGCAGGGTTCTCCAGATTTTTGAATATGAAATCGATTTTTAAAACGCCCGCCCCGAAAATAATCGGAATGGATAAGAGAAAAGAAAACCGGACGGCTTCTTCCCGTGTAAACGATAAAAACCGAGCACCGGTGGTCGTGATGCCGGATCGAGAGACTCCGGGAATGATGGAAAAAATCTGAAAAATTCCAATAATGAGGGCCTTTTTCCAATTGCTTTCCTGAATGGTGACACTTTGAGGACTCTTTTTATCGGCCCAGAAAAGAAGGATTCCCGCGCCCGCCAAAGTCATCGATATAAGGACAGGCGAACGAAAAACAGTTTCCGCTTTTTCTTCTAGCAGGAATCCGAAAAAAGCGGCCGGAATGGTCGCCAAAATAATTGTCCAGGGAAGAATATTGGCGGGCTCTTTTTTACCGGAAAAAGATCCCACCCAGCCGGCAATCAAATTTTTAATATCTCGCCTAAAATAAAACACGACGCTCACCAACGTGCCCCAGTGCATGGCTACGTCAAAGGCTAAGCCCGGGTCCTCCCAACCGAAAAACCAGGGTAAAAGAGCCAGGTGAGCGGAGCTTGAAATGGGAAGAAATTCGGTGAGGCCTTGAATGATTCCGTAAACGGCGGCTTTGTAATATTCCATGAGGGGATGCTATCAAATCGATATTTTCCTCCCCATTGTTTTTTCTCCGGGCGGGTGTTATTCTAGTTCAAACAATAAAACCAAATCCCTTTTTCGAGAGGTTTCAAAAATGAACATCCCGCAAAAAATCGTGGAGAACGTTAAAACGGTCCTTTTGGGAAAAGAAGAACCCGTGAAAATGTCCGTCGCCTGCTTTTTGGGCGAAGGCCATCTCTTAATTGATGATATTCCGGGCGTCGGAAAAACAACATTGGCGTTGGCGCTGGCGAAATCCATCGGGTCGAGTTTTCAACGGGTTCAATTCACGAGCGACTTATTGCCTTCGGACGTTTTGGGCGTGTCCATTTACAATCCCAAAACCCTCAACTTCGATTTCAAATCGGGGCCCATCTTTCACAATGTTATTTTGGCCGACGAAATAAATCGCGCCTCTCCCAAAACGCAAAGCGCCCTTCTCGAATGTATGCAGGAAGGCCAGGTTTCCATGGATAATTTTACCCATGATTTGCCGCGTCCTTTTTTTGTCATCGCGACCCAAAATCCCCACGAGCACCACGGGACATTTCCTTTGCCGGAATCCCAATTGGACAGGTTTATGATGAGGCTGAACCTCGGATACCCGGACGAATCGGTGGAGTCTCAAATTTTGAAAAGGGAATCCCGGCTGACGAGAATTCACAATTTGGCTCCGGTGGCGGATTTAAATTCCGTTAACGAAGAGATTTCGAAAACGAAAATGACGGCTGTGGACGATGCCATTGATCAATACATCATCGCCATCGCCAAAGCCACGCGCGAATCCCCCCTGATTGAATTGGGCTTAAGCCCGCGGGGATCCCTGGCTCTCCGGAGCGCGGCCCAGGCCTGGGCGGCGGTGGAGGGCCGGGATTTTGTTATTCCCGACGACGTGAAAAAAGTCGCCGTTCCCGTGATGGCGCATCGCCTGCGCATCAAAGGCGGCCATTTCAACGGCCATGGAGGGCGCGTTTCAGACGGAATGGTTGAAGAGATCTTGGGCCAGCTTCCTGTTCCGGCTTAAATCGCAAAAATCTTTTTTTGTCCCTCTCTCATGGTTAAATTCTGGTCTTCCATAACCGCTTTCTTTAGGCGCGTTTTTTCTCCGCCCAAACGCCCCATTCGACTGACCAAGGGCGGATGGATTTTTATCCTCTACACCATCGGCGTTGGCGCGGGCGCGATCAACACCGGAAATAATTTGCTCTACCTTCTATTCGGAGTTTTTCTGGGATTCATTATGGCCTCCGGCGTTTTATCCGACACCAACCTTTGGCGCGTTAAGCCCGACATTCTTTTCCCTGATCATGGAGAAGCCCAAGAGCCCACGGCGTTGTTTCTTAAGTTAACGAACCGGAAAAAATGGTTCCCTGTTGTGTCGGTCACCGCGCACATAATGGGCACCCTCCATGGCCGGCCTGTTAAATTGGAAGTTTTCTTTCCGTTTATCGCGGCCGGTTCAAGTTTAAAAAGAGAAGTGGTGTTGAGTCCCAAAGATCGCGGATTTTTGGAGATTCAAAAAATTTATCTCTTCACCCGGTTTCCTTTCGGTCTTCTTTGGAAAAGATGGACCATTTGGGACGGGCGGGGAGGAATGTTTATTTACCCGCGTCTTTTACCGTCTTTGGAAGAGAACTTCGCCTTATTCTCCCAGCGGATGGAACAAGACGTGCCGGCGGACATTTTGGGAGACGGATCGGCGGCCGGGGGAATTCGGGAATTTAAGCCGGGGGATAATCCCAAAAAAATTCACTGGAAAGCCTCCGCGAAGCGAAACAGGGGCGTCGAAGACGAACAGGAATGGTTTTTAAAAGAAATGGAGAGAGACGGAATTAAAGAAGTATTCCTCTCCTGGCCGGAATGGGAAACGCTGGCCAACATGAATCCGAGCGAATTTGAAAACTTCATTCGATTTACAGCCACCTTTGTATGGGATTTAAAGAAAGCCGGCCACAAGATTTGGCTTTTGGTTTTCGCTGGATCAGGAGGCCCGGTGTATTGCGTCGGGGGATCCAGAGAAGGGGCGGGGGTGTCGTCCATCATGGAATTTCTATCCATTTTCGAACCCGGGCACGCGAAAGATGTTTTTTCTCATTATTTGGAACCCGTCCATGACACGTATTCGATTGAACTTCGCGAGAAAGCCATTCCCATGGGGCAGAGGTTTAATCGATGGAAAGGAGAGGTAACCGTTGGCGCCCGAAATTGAATTTCAAGTTCCGCGGATGGTCATCCACGCCACGCGTTTTTTGGCCGCGTTTGGAGCGCTTTCTTTGGCGCTTACCGGAGAAATGAACGCGATTATTCTTTTGGGTTTTCTTGCTTTTTTCGTTTTGGGTTTGAGGATTGAAACCAAGCCTCAAATCTCCGGGTTTTTGGGGCGAATTCAGGCGGTTTTCGCGCTCCTGGCTTTTTTGGGGGCCGTTTTTGATTTTTTTCGGTTGTCTCAATCATTTCTTTTGGCGGCCGCCCATTTTCTTTTGGCTCTTCAGGCGCTGCGGCTTCTTTCCTTGGGAAAAATACGAGACAACGTCGGGAGCGTGATTCTATCTTCCCTCATGGTGTTGTCTTCGGCCACCTTGGCGGCTGAATGGACATTTTTTATCGCTCTTTTAAGCTTTTTGCCCATCGTCACTTGGACTGTGATCCTTATTAATTTGGCCAATGAACAGGCGGAGGCTTTGAAGCCTTTCGATAAATCCAATGAAGTTTCTCATCTTGAAACCCGTCATTACTTTAAATCCCGGGCTCCGGCATGGGTGGGGGTATTACCGGCCCTTCGTCTTTCAACGGTCATCGCCTGCCTGACGACCGTCCTCTTCTGCGCTTTTGTCTTTGTTCTATTCCCGCGGTTCAGCTTTCGGGGATTTAGAGGGCAATTTCTTCAACCCATCCATAAAACGGGATTCACGAGCCAAATCGATTTGGCCAAAAGCGGACGTATCTATGAGGACGACTCTGTCGTGATGAGGGTTGAAATGGACCCCAAGGACCGTTCCAAGTGGTCGGGATACTTGCGTGGGGCCACGCTGGATAATTTTTACGGCGAGGGATGGGGCAAAGGGAACGCCAAGCAAACGCAGGTGTTTCGCCGTCACTTTTCTCACCTTAACCTTCCGTTGGATAAAAAGATTCAAGGAGAAACGCTGAGGCAGCATATTTTTCTCGAAACATTGGACTCCAATGTTCTTTTCGCGGCGCCCTGGCCGGTCAAACTCAAAGTTGAACGTCCGTATTTGTTTGTGGGAGGGGATTATTCCATCTCCCGGCGTCCCGGAGACACTTGGAGAGTCCATTATGAGGTCGAATCCGTTTTAACGGGCTCAGGCCTCAAAGACAAAGCGCTTCTTTTGCCCGTCTTTACGGAATTGCCGCCCAACATCAATCCGGAATTTCGAAATTTGGCTCAGAAACTATCCGCGGGGCGAACCTCCAATCGAGAGAAAGCCCAATCCTTGCAAAATTATTTCCAAACACAGTTTAAGTATTCGCTGGACTTGGAAAAAGCGGGGAACAGAACACCTTTAGAGCAATTCCTTTTTGTCTCCCGCCGGGGCCATTGCGAATTTTTCGCCTCCGGAATGGCCGTGATGCTTCGAACCCTCAATATTCCCTCTCGGGTTGTGACCGGGTTTCTGACGCACGAGTGGAACGAGAAAGGAAACTATTATCTGGTTCGGATGAAAGACGCCCACGCATGGGTGGAAGCGTTTATTGAGCCCCACGGCTGGGTGATGTTCGACCCATCGCCGCGAGAATTCACAGAAGAGGGAGAGTTGACGTGGGTTCAAG